>JAJXXM010000372.1 GCA_021781095.1 bacterium | reverse complement strand
ACGGAGATCCGACGGATCGCCACGCCGCTCTTTGGTAGGGAATCCTACCCAAAAGGCTGTCGTGCCGGTACTCGGTGCCTTCCCCCATCGGCGGGGCCGCGAGCGGCTGGAGGAGAGAGTGGGATTCGAACCCACGGAACCCGTGAGGGTTCAGCGGTTTTCAAGACCGCCGCATTCAACCGCTCTGCCATCTCTCCGTCTCGGCCGTCCGCTTCTTCCGCATTTACCCGATCACCCCCGCCCGAAGGGAAACCGGCGCAAAGTGTGTTAGCATGCATACCTGGGGGAGAAGCACGCACGTAAGGAGATCGTGGTGATTTTGCCGGACGCTGGCTCCTCGGTTGCATACGGCCCCACGGCGGCTTCGGCGCTCGCCGATCTTGCCGTGCTCGACGAACGGACCCTCGCGGAGATCGCCGCAATCACGTTGGCGCGGGTCGGCCGCTGCGAAGCGGTCGCCGATATTCTCGATCGCCTCAGCGAGGAAGAATTCTCCCGCCTGCATGAGCGGCTGGTCGAGTATTTCGCCCTCTTGCTCGAGCCTGACCTCACGTTTCAGCGGCACGCCGAGCAGGCGCGCCAGGTCGGCTCGGTTCACGCTCTCATCGGTCTCGGGCCGCAGTGGCTCGCGCACGCCTACTCGGTGGTGGAAGAACGGATCGCCGAACGTCTCACCGATCTGCCGATCGAGCGCGCCGCTGCCGTCGAACGCGCGCTACACCAGCGCATTCTCATCGACATCCGCGAGCAAGCCGAGAGCTACGGAACGGTGGGAAGGAGCCTAACCGCGACGATCACGCAGATCGACCGCGGCATTACTGCGGCGGCGAACCTCGCCGATCTGCTTCGCGGCGCCTTCGAGGCGATGGCGACGATCGAAGGATTGCTCGCCGGAATGTTTCTCCGCTCCGATGCATCGGGAGAGCTCCAAGTCGAGGCGACCTTTGGGCTCGGCCAGCGTTACCACGAAGCGATGGAGGAGGGGAAAATCCCGAAGATCCACACCGATGCCGAGCGCCCGGCAGGGCGTGGCCCCGGCGGCAGAGCCTGGCGCAGTGCAGAGATCGTCGTTGCCAATGCCTGGATGACCGGCGAGGATCGCACGCCGTGGCGCGCGATCTCCGGCGAGCTCGGATTCCGAGCCGGCTCGGCGGTGCCGATCCTCGACGAATCGGGGCGCACGATCGCGCTGCTCATGCTCTACAGTAATTATCCGGGATTCTTCGCCAGCAACCGGATCGAAAAATTCCTTATCCACCTCCAACTCGTTCTCGGGCGCGAAGTCGCGCGGCGCATTCGCTCGCCGATCGTTCCGATGGTCGAGAGCGCCGGCTACCGACGGCTCCTCGATATGCAGAGCGTTGCCGTTCTCTACCAACCCATCGTCGATCTCCGCGATAGTTCGCTCGTAAAAATCGAAGCGCTCGCCCGACTGATCGACCATCGCGGCGCGATGGTCCCCGCGCAACGTTTTCTCCCCGCGTTCGGCGAGTCGGATCTCCTTCAGCTTTTTGAGGCGGTACTTCGTACCGCTTGCCGCGACTGTACGATGCTCGAACGCGAGGGGCTTCGCACCAACGTTGCCGTGAATATTCCCGCACCGGCTCTCGCCGATATTCGGTATCGCGAAGTGCTTTTCGCAATTCTAACTGAAAACAATCTCGCGCCGGAACGGCTCACGCTCGAGATGCTCGAAACGCCGGAAGATGTTGTGGATCTCACCCGGCACGAACAACTAATCGCTCAGCTTCGGCGCGACGGCATCGAAATCGAGCAAGACGATCTAGGTTCGGCGCACAGTTCGCTCGTTCGTCTCGATCGTTATCCGTTCGACGGCGTAAAGATCGACCAGGCACTCGTGGAAGGAACGCAACAGCATCCGCAACGAGCGCTTGAATTTATTTTGCATCTCACGCGGCTCGCCCATGCGCTCGATATTCCAGTGACGGTCGAGGGATTGGAGAACCGCGGGACGATCGAAGCGGCGACGATTCTCGGCGCAGATCGCGGGCAAGGATATGGAATTGCGCGCCCCATGCCGGCCGAGGATCTGTTACGATGGCATGCCGACGTTCAACACGACATCGATCCGCAAACTCCGCAAACGGCGCTCGGCGCGATGGCCGGTTTCTTGTTGTGGGATCTCCAACTTTCCGAACTCGCTCGCTGGCCGAACATGCTCGCGGAATTCACTCGTGGAGACAGCGTGATCGAGCGGTATCGGCGCACGCACGCCGCGGCGGATGCTCGTCTCGAACGTCTTCTCGCGCGCACCCGTGCCGAAGCCGGCTATGGCGCGAGCCACGAGCGTTATCGGCGCGCGCGCGAAGAGGTTATGAAAGAGCTTCACGAACATTGGACATCGAGACAATAGACTCTCAGATGAACGGTGGGGAGCGAAGAGCGAGCAACGAGCCGCGAGGAGGATGAACCGAAGATGACCGAGATCGAGATCCGACGACAGGTCGCATGCCCGTATACGCGAGCGAAAGAGCTCCTGCGCGATCGCCTACAGCCGCTCGCCGATTCGGGGCAGAGCGTCGCCCAACGCCTTTCGCTTGCGTTCCACGATCGAGATCTCGGGAAAGATGTTTCGATGCGCTTCGCCGTCGCCCACGATCCAATGCATTTCGATCAACCGTGGGAAATCTCGTGGGAGCCCGAAGTCGGCGGCATCTATCCGGCCTTTCACGGTTCACTCAGTATTCGCGCCAGCGATACCTACGAGTATTCACGGCTCGAACTTCACGGAACGTACGACCCACCACTCGGCGCGATCGGGAAAGCCTTCGATAACGTCGTTGGGAAACGCATCGCCGAAGCGACCGGAGAACGTCTGATCGAAGAAATCGCGACAGCAATCGAAGCGCAACATCGCGCCGAGGAGGCGAGTAAGGCATAAACGGCGCTACCGTCCGATATGCCAGCGCAATTGCAAGCGAAAAGTGCGCGCCGGGGCGGGGATCAACGGGGTGGAAATCGCTCCGAGACCGCTTGATGATTCTCCGACCTGCGGAACGCCGAGATTGAATTCCGGCAATCCGAAGAATACATTGGTATTGAGAAGGTTCTGCACGGAGAGTTGCACGTCGAGACTTTTCGTCACCGGGCGCCGTATCGTCGCACTCACAATCGTAAACGGCGGTTGGTTGAAGGTATTGTTTTTCCCCTCGAAATCACCGTCCAAGGCGTAGTACGTCCGATCCGGCGCGATATACTGAAGGTGCAGAAAACCCTTCAGATAGGGGAGGCAAATTTCAGAGCCACCGTTACTGCACTGTTGTTGGCCGTTCGCAGGCTGTACGAATGCCGTCGGCGAGGTATAAAACGATGCCGGCACCCCGTTGACGATCGAACTTGCCAGCGTTCCGCTCAGTGAATAACCAAGACCGAAGTTCGGTGTGCGGGAAAAGGTCGCCGTGAACTGCCGTGCCGCAAGCGAAGCGACGTTGGCCGGTTGCAGAATCGCCGAATACTCCGGGGTGCCTTTCACCGGGTCGAGTGGGCCGACCGTCGGTGTAATAATGCTCTCGAAGACGTTCCGCACGTTGGTGCCGAGGAGATCGAAGCTCAAGACGGCGTCGTTACGAAAGCGCTTATCCATGCCGAGGTCGATGCTGGCGGCAGTCTCCGGGTCGAGCAACGGATTCTTATTATTGAGCGTCCCGTACGGAGCGGTCGCCGAGCCTTGAGTGATAAACGGAATGCCGCTGACTTGCGAGGCAAAAGGATAGGTTGCCGAGCTTCCTACCGCAAGACGATAGGATAGGTCGCCGCGCGGTTGGAGAACGAACGCGAGATGCGGATCGAAGCGCGATAACGAGCGCGAGGAAGGTACAAGCGTCGGTTTTCCGGCGACGATCGGCCCCGATTGCTCTCCCTGCAGCCGCCAATTGGTTTCGTAGAGTGCGGCGCGGATCGTCAAATCGTTGGTCGCAGCGAAATCACCGGAGAGCGAGATCGTGCTGAAACGCGAAATCGTATCGGGCGTATTGACGGCCGATGGGCTGCCGTAATAAGCGAACGTTTCATCGGAATGGTAATCGTAGTTCGCCGTAACGACGTTGTCCCCGAATGGATGCACGAAGGAGAACGTCGTTCCCCGCAATTTATCGCTCTCGAGTAAGCTGAACGGTGATTGCATGACGGCGACACCGCCTGCGGTGTAGTGATCCGGGTAGTTTGACTCTCCCGATCCGTTGATCGATCGCGAGATCGATCCGATATAGGGGCGAACGAGCAACGTATTATTGCCGATTGTCGTACGTAACTGCGCATCGAAGATCGGTTGATTATTGTTCACGACCGATCCCGGGTAGTAAACGTATCCGGGAATCTTCGTTCCGATCAGCGACGCGTCGTTCGGGTTGCTGCACTGTTGCGTCGTACCCACGGTCATGCAGGGGAGAACCGTCACCATTCCACCGTACTGGCCGTATGCCGTCCCTTGCGGGTTATAGCCGGCCTGCGATCCGACAAAGCCCGTCTCGAGCGAGGTTGATTTCGAGAGATCGTATTTCAGCTTTACAATCTCACCTTTCGTCGCGAGCGGGCCGCTAAGGTCTCCGCAAAATTGGATGATACCGGCGGCGCTTGGGGTGTTGAGCGATGGGTAGCTCTGCGGCTTTATCACGCACCCGTAATGTTGAAAGAATGCTCCATTGAGGCCCTGATAACCGGCATCGAGAACGTACGAGAGACGTCCGAGCGACCCGGTCATCAACGCATTTGCATATTGCGATGCGTTATTGTCGACACCCTCGATCCATTCATAGGTCGGCTTCGCAGTGAAGGTGGGGGTGAGTAAATTCGCCGTACCGCCGATCGCCGCGGCGGCAAAGGGCGTCGTATTTCCCGGCCCCGTATCGGCTTGAATGCCTTGCAGCAGAAACGAGCTCAAAAACTGCGAGAACCACACTCCGTAGCGCCCGCCCGAGAGCGGGTGGCCGTCGAGCAGCACCTGCGTCTCGTAGGGCTGCGCCCCGCCGAGCGAGATCGAGGTATTCGGCGAGCTCGATCCACGTTCGATCCCCGCACCCGGTATGCGGGCAACAACATCGTTGATTTGCGGATCGGCGAGGTCGAGAAACGCACTGCGCGGCACGTATGTCGTCTGTGCCGTGCCGGTATTCATCGAGCTCTTTCCGGTCGCGACGACCCGCGCGATGACCTGAAGCGAGCTCGCCGAAAGGGCGACGAGCCGCACCGTTAACGGCAGGCTCTGACCGGCGAAGACGGCGATGTTCGTGCTTCGAGCCGGAAGATATCCGGCTTTGATGATGCTGACCGCGTAATACGCAGCCGGAAGACGCCGTAGTTTGAACCGGCCGCGCGCATCGGTCAACGTCGATCGCTTGACCGGGCCGATAACGCTGACCACCGCACCCGCAATCGGATGGCCGGCGGCGTCGGTGACGCGACCGACGAGCGCCGCATTCCCTTGGACTGATGCTGCAGCGACAGCCGAGAGCGGCTGCACGATAAAGAGCGTGCAGCAGAGGAAAAGTACCCTCAGCATGCGAGAGGTTCCGGTTGCAATCACGATGGTCGAGTCCTTTCGAAGCAAGACGAGAAGTCGACGCATCGTACCATCTATCTTTTAAGCGGTGATTATGAATTTTTCCCCATACATAATACTTCCGGCACAATAAAGATTACGGTCGATTAAGGGACCCGTCAGCGTCGCGAAAGGAAGCGCATGAACGCCGTGCGCGCCTCCTCCGAACGCATCGCTTCCCCGAACGCCGCGAACTCCGCATCCATCGCATCGACGAGCGAGCGCGCATCGACGCCGCGTATCAGCCGTTTTGTCGTTCGCATCGCAATCGGCGGAAGGGCGGCGAGTTGCGCGGCCATCGCGCGCGCTCGTGCTTCAACTTCGCCATCCGGAACGACTTCGGCGAGTAGCCCCATGGCGCGCGCCTCATCGGCACCGAACCGCTCTCCGGATAACAGGAGCCAGGATGCTCGATTCCGCCCGATCGTCCGCGGAAGGAGCATGCTCGAGCCGGCCTCCGGAACCAGCCCCAAGGGAACGAACGGCAGCGCAAAGCGCGCTGATGCGCCGGCGACGACACCGTCGCAGTGCAGCAACAACGTCGTTCCGATTCCCACCGCGACCCCGTTGACTCCGGCGATCACCGGTTTTTCGCAGGCGACCAGACGCCGCAAAAACCGAACGACGGGAAGATCTTCGATTGCCGCCTGCATCGCACCGGCAGCGAGAAAATCCGCGATATCGTTTCCGGCACTGAAATCTTCGCGACCGAGGAAGAGGAGCACGCGCACCTCCTTTTCTTCGCCGGCACGTTCGATGGCATCGGCCGCAGCAGCATACATCGCCGCGGTCATTGCATTCTTCTTCTCCTGACGATCGAAACGAATCGTCATCACACCGTCGGTCGAATCGACTATCGTACTCATGGAAGTGCCTTTCGAAATTCAAGGAAGAGACCAACGCCGGCGTTGCGATCTCCGGCGAGTCCGGTCTCAGTATATTTTGCCGAAAAATTCAGTGCCCGTAGGCCCAACAACACTTCGCCGTACGGGCGGTGAAAACCGACCGCCATCGACGCATCGATTTCGGCCGCCTGTTCGGGTTTTACGACGGGTGCAGTGACGCCGTCGCCATAAACATACACATCGCTTCCCCAGAGCGTCGGAGCCACCCCGAGATTCGCCTCAAACGTTCGATGATTGCGCAGCGGTGCGGTGTAGCGTAGCGCATATCGATATCCGGCCAGGCGCGACGAAACGACCTGCTGCAAATTTGGCAAAGGCGTTCGCTGATTGATGACCGTCTCGCCGATGCCGAAGCTCACGCGCCGGGTAAAGCGATAGCCCAGCGTTGCATTGAAGATTCCGATGCTCGGCGTTGCTTGGCCGTAATAGGCCGAGGCACGCTGCGGAACCGCGACCACGGGAATTCCCTCGAGATGGAATGCGAGCCGCGAGCCGCCGAGACGCGCTTGCAAAAGCGGGCCGATCCCCGCACCATACTGCGTTCCCGCGACGTCTTTATGGACGCCGGCAACGGCAAACAGTTGCAATCCGATATAGTTTCGCCCGTGCGCTTGTGCCGCACCGCAACAAAAAAGAGCGCTCGCGACGGCGGACGCGAGCGCTTTCCAGCGTAGCGACGGGGTCATTTCGGTGCCTTTTTGGCATCGAGAAGCACGATCGCGGTACGTCCGGTCGTGTCGTGCGCGACCATTCGCAGCGCCGCCACCGCGCTACCGATCGGTGTCGTCGGCTGCAGCAAATCGGCAGGCGAGAGACCGGTCTGCGCTTGGATCTTCTTGTCGAGCGGGGCGCGCATGAATTCCGGAATCGCGGAATAATCTTTTAAGAGGCCGAGTACCAAACCGACCTTGCTGCGAAATTGTTTGACGTCGATTGCAACCGCTACGATGCCGGTCGATTTTCCGTCGGCGAATGCCGCGGTGTCGATCCCGAAATCTTGCAGATGCATGGAGAAGTGACGGCTCGATATTTCGCGATAGCCCGGCGGCAGATGTCCGGCAAGTCCTTGCAGCCATGCGTCGGTCTTTGCAAAACTCTCCGGGCTCGAGGCGATCACTTGGCGCCCCGCATAGCGGCCCGGCGCTTCGATCACTCCGGTAAGGCTCGGAGGAACGCTCTTAAAATCTTGCGCCCAGTGCGAGACGTTCAGAACTTTCGCGCTCGAAGGAAACGCGATCGGCAAGGGATTGATCGGCGACTTCGCCGAGCTGGTCGGCATCGATCCGGCGGGGGCGGAGGAGGCGCTGGAGTTTGTCCTCGAGGCATTCCCCCCGCTTCCACACGCGGCAAGGACCGAACACGCAAGGAGAATGAAAAGGCGACGCATGTCGGCCCCTTTTCGAGGGAAACCCGCTCGCCCCCCGTAAAACCGAGCGCCATGAATGACGAGGAATTCTGGCCGCGCTACCTCGCAGCCCATAGCGACCCGCGCACTCGCGCCGTGCATACGGCAGGAACGATTGCAGCGACGACCTTGCTCGTTACGGCGGCGATTCGCCGCGACCCGTGGCTTGCTCTGGCAGGCGTGCTGGCCGGGTACGCCCCCGCGTGGCTCTCTCATGCCTTCATCGAGCGCAATAAACCGGAGACCTTCCGGGCGCCGTTTCGCTCGCTCGCCGCCGATTACCGGATGGCCTACCAGGTGCTTGCCGGAAGCATCGACGCAGAATACGAACGGCTCGGGCTTGCGTCGCACCGATGAGCGAACGCTTAACGTACGGTTCTTATCTCAAAGTCGAGGAGTTGCTCGCGCTCCAACAACCGCTCTCGCAACCGACCCACCACGACGAGATGCTCTTCATCATCATCCACCAAGTCTACGAGCTTTGGTTCAAGCAGCTCTTACACGAGCTCGACGACTTCACCGTCGCCTGTGATGCCGACGATCTCATGCGGATGGGAAAGATTTTCCGACGCGTCCACGCGATTCAACGCGTCCTCGGAGAGCAGGTCGATATTCTCGAGACGATGACACCGCAGGAATTCAACCGTTTTCGCGATCATCTTAACCCGGCCAGCGGCTTCCAGTCGCAGCAATTTCGCGAACTCGAGTTCCTCTGCGGTTTACGCGACGAACGTCTATTCGAGCATTTGGTTCTCACCTCCGAACAACGCGAGCGCTTGATGGCGCGTATGCACGCACCCTCGCTCCCCGCGCACCTCGCAGAGTTTCTCGCGCGAGCGGGCTTCCCTTGCGGTTCGCATGATGAAACGATCCTCTCGTATCGAAAAATTTACAGCGACGACAGAAGCCACGATGCGCTTTATCTTCTTCTCGAAGATTGCATTGAGTTCGACGAGCGTCTCTTGCTTTGGCGCGGTCGTCACGTGCGCATGGTCGAGCGCATGATCGGCCATAAACGCGGCACCGGGGGATCTTCCGGTGTGGGTTATTTGCAGACGACGTTGGAAAAACGCATCTTTCCGGAGCTTTGGGAGGTTCGCACCTATTTAGGAAGTGAGAACTATGGCTGAGATGATCGCCGCGCCCCTGTTGCGCGACCGTTTCCCGACGTTGGAAAACTCGACCTATCTGGTGAGCCACTCGATGGGTGCGGCGCCTTCCGCTGCGCGCGATGCTCTCAATCGATACATGGATGAGTGGATCGCCGAAGGTCCCGAGGCCTGGATGCGCTGGTCGCCGCGGATCGGCGAGATCGCCGACGGCGTCGGCGCGCTCATCGGGGCAGACCCGGGCAGCACGTTCCTCGGCCCCAACGTCTCGGTACTCCAAGCCGCTCTCGCTACGGCGATCGATTTTCGCGGAGCCAGGAACGAAGTGCTCTACGAGGCGCTGCAGTTTCCGTCGCTCACCTACGTTTGGAAAGAATGGGAACGCTATGGTGCGCACGCAAAAGTTGTTCCCTCCGACGACGGACAAACGATTCCAACCGAACGCATCTGTGAAGCGATTACCGAACGCACGGCACTCGCGCTAATTTCGCACGCATACTACGTCTCCGGAGCACTTGCCGATATCGCAACGATTCAGGCACGCTGCCGAGAGGTCGGCGCACTGCTCTGCGTTGACGCATACCAGACCACCGGCGTCGTCCCCTACGACGTACGCGCGCTCGATCTTGATATCGTCACCGGCGGTAGCCACAAGTGGCTCTGCGGCGGCCCCGGTTGCGGGTGGATCTACGTGCGTCCTGCGCTGCTGGAGCGTTTGCGACCGGCGGTGACCGGCTGGATGGCGCACGAGCGCCCGTTCTCTTTCGAAGCTGCGCCGATCGAATACGCTCGCTCGATGTATCGTTTCGGACACGGTACACCGACGATTCCTGGCTACATGGTAGCGCAGCCCGGACATGCGCTCATCGCCGAGGTCGGCGTAGCGCGCATTCGCGAAAGGAACAGCGCGCTCACCACACGCATCGCCGACGAAGCGCTCGCGCGCGGCCTGCGCGTCAACACTCCGCTCGATCCGGCGCGGCGTACCGGGTGGATCGGCATCGATTTTGCGCACGCCGAAACTGCTTACCACGAGTTGATCGCGCGTCGCGTCTTTCTCGATTATCGCCCCGGCTGCGGGCTACGAGTGAGTCCGCATTTTTACACCACCGACGAAGAAATCGATCGTTTCTTCAGCGAACTCGACGCGATTCGCTTGAAATTACCGGAATAGGGCCGCGATGATCGTCGACCACACGAACGTCGGCGCGGCGCTACGGCGGTATTCGATGCCCTTTGCGGCGCAGATGCTCGGCGACCAATTACTCGGAATCGTCGATACGATCGCAATCGGCTCGCTCGGCGTCGTTGCGCTCGCCGGCGCAACCGCGGCAATCACGCTGCAACTCGTGCTGATCTTTGCGATGGCGGGGCTGTGGACCGGCACGAGCATTACCACCGCGCAACGGATCGGCGCGAACGATATCGATGGCTATGCGCGCGCCGTTCGCGCGGGAATGCCGATCCCCATACTCTTCGCTCTCCTCGCAACCGTTGCCGCCGCCCTCTTCGGGCACCACATTCTTCACGGCATGATCGGCACGCTCGCAAGCCTGCATGATGCTGCCATCTATCTCGTGCTTCGTTGCGCGGCGCTGCTGCCGATGGCGATCGACGGAACATTGATCGGAGCGCTCGGTGCAGCGGGAAACCGAAAACTCGGGATCGCCGTGCTCGCGACGATCAATATCGTGCACGTGCCGCTGCTGCTGATCCTCGGGCTCGGCTGGTTCACGCATCACCCGCTCGGCATCGTCGGCATCGGCATATCGTCACTGCTCGCCGAGAGTATCGGCGCGATTTTCGCGGTTTATTACGTCGCTCGACGACCGCAATATCGGATATTCGCTCGCCTCGACGCCGACCTTCGCCTCGCGCTACGCACCGCGTGGCTCGGCCTTCCCGAATCGGTCTTTCTCGTTACGCTCATCCTGCCCGATGTCGCCATCGTCACCATGCTCGCCCCGCTGGGAGCGCTGGCGATTTCGGGCTTTCGTGCGCTCACGGTCGTCTCCGACGCAACGTTCGTGGTTCCGAGCCCCATGCAAAGTACGACGCAGATCGTCGTCGGCCAGCGGCTTGGGGCGGGCGATTTCCTGGGCGCGCAGCGCTTCGTGGCCAGCGCGCGCCGCATCGGCCTTGTGTTTTCAACGCTCGCCGGCGCGTTCGTCGCGCTCTTTGCGTGGCCGCTCGCGTTTTTATTTACGCTTGACGGCACGGTCGCTTCGCTGGCCGCGCTTCCGCTTGCACTACACATGGTGACTTTACCGCTCAAAGGCATCGCGCAAGTATCGCTCGCGCCGATTCGCGCATCAGGCGACACCGCGTTCTCGATGAGCATCGGTGTTTTTTGCAATGCGTTGGTCATTCCGCTAGCATGGCTCGGTATCGAACGCCTGCACTACGGGCTCTTTTCGATCCCGTTTGCGTGGATTATCGCTTGGATCGCGCGCGCCGCGCTGACGGAATGGAAACTACGGACCGGCAGTTGGTTGCACGCGCCGCCGCTACGGGCGTAGAACCAACTGCCGAGGATCCCTAGGTGGACAACAGGCGACGGATATGCTCGGCAAGCTCGTCGAGATTTGCGCCGCCTTTTTGAACGATGCGCGCGACGCCGTCTTGTAGACGCTGAGATTCCTCGGGCGTCAGATCTTTGGCAGTAAGAACAACGACCGGAATCTCGCGCCAATCCTCATGCCGCCGGAGTTCTTCGGTGAACTCGAAACCGTCCATCACCGGCATGATCAAATCGAGCAGAATGAGTTCCGGGCGCGACTTGCTCATACGCTCGAGCGCGACCTTTCCGTTCTCGGCTTCGAGCACCGAGAGCCCTCGCTTCTCGAGCATTCGGCGCATCATCGATCGCGTTGTCGCGTCGTTTTCGACGAGCAGAACGTGGCGCTTACCGCGATATTGTTCGAGAACGGCATTCAACCGATCCTGATCGACGGGTTTGGAAAGATAGTCGGCCGCTCCCAACGCATAGGCCGTTCGCGATTCGCCGAGGACGGAGATCAACACGACGGGGATATGCGCCAGTTCGGCGTCGGCCTTCAAGCGACTCAACACCGCCCTTCCGTCCATGTACGGCATGACGATATCCAACGTGATGATCGATGGTTTCAAATCGGCGGCGAGTCGAAGTGCTTCCTCGCCGTCGCCGGCCATAACGACGCGATAGCCCCATTTCTCCAAGCTGTGTTGAAGAAGGTCGCGAGCGGTCGAATCGTCGTCAACAACCAGCGCCAATGGCGCCAACCCGGAGGATTGCGCCGTCGGTGTCGGAGCGTCGACCGCCTCGGTGGCGGCCTCCGCCGTCGACTCGGCGATCGGCAATTGAATGGTGAAGGTCGAGCCAACGCCGGGCGAGCTCTCCACCGTGACGTCTCCGCCCATCATCCGACAAAGCTTGCGGCTCAGAGCGAGCCCGAGGCCGGTTCCGCCGAATTCGCGCGTGATCGTGGCATCCGCCTGCGAGAACGCTTCGAAGAGTCTTCCCATCTGTTCGGGGGTCATTCCGATTCCGCTATCTTTGACGGCAAACCACATCCACTCGCTGTCGGCCGTGACCGCAAGATCGATGGTGCCGTTTTTCGTAAACTTACATGCATTGCTCAGTAGATTGAGCAACGACTGGCGAAGACGCATCGAGTCGGCGTACGCCGCCGGAAGATCTGCGGAGAGGTGCGTCTTTAGCGTATTCGCGTTTTTGCTCACCAGCGGCTCGATGGTCGAGACGATGTCGTTGATCATCTCCGAAACGTCGATCGCTTCCAGCGTCAGCGACATCTTGCCGGCCTCGACTTTTGAAATATCGAGGATATCGTTGATGAGGGCGAGCAGATGCTTACCGGCCGACCGAATTTTCTTCGTGTCGTCGACCATGGCAGTCTCGCCGATCTCCTCCAGCTCTTCCCCCAGCAGCTCCGAGTATCCGATAATGGCGTTTAAGGGAGTCCGCAACTCGTGGCTCATGTTGGCGACGAATGCGCTCTTCGCGGCGTTGGCTTGCTCGGCTATAGCCTTCGATGATGCCAGTTCATCCTCGAAGCGCTTGCGTTCGGTGAGATCGCGAACGATCTCGATGCCGCCGCATGGTGCGCCATCCGCATCGTAGAGAGCCCGAGCGCGCGCCTGGATGTAGAGGGTGCGGTTGGAACGCGGTGGGTGCAACTCGACTTCGCCGCCTAAGATGTCGTCGCCGCCTTGTACCACCGAGTAGAACTGCGCGACTTCGCTTTCGGGCTTGCCGAGGAGGTCGATAAGAATCGGCCGACGCGTGCCGTAGAACGGAACCGCGTATTCGTAATCTCCTTTGCCCAGCATCTCTTCGGCTGGAACTCCCGTCATGTCCGTCAATGCCTTATTCCAGGCCGTCACCTTGCCGTTGCCGTCGAGAACGAACGCGGCCTCGGGCATTGTGTCGATGATTCCCGACAACCGAAGATTGAAGGCACTATTTTCACGCTCGACGCGTTTGCGATCGGTGACGTCGACCATCCAGACCAATATCCCCGCCTCGCCTTCGTAATCGATGGGGAGAAAGCTCACCAAAATATCGCGGACATCGCCACGGGGGCCGTACATCTGGAGATCGAGATCCCGAACCGGCTTTCCCTTGGCTACGATCTCCGCGACCCGGTCGCGCGCTTCGGGGTGAACGTAAAGATCGCGCGACGGTGCACCAACGTGC
>JAJXXM010000042.1 GCA_021781095.1 bacterium | reverse complement strand
GCGGGTTCCGCTTCGTCATGTCGCCCTCGGGAACGGCATGGCGCGGATTGATCTCGCGCATGTAGATGCGCGCATCGTAGCGGAGCTGCCCTTCGGGGAGAAAGAAGAGCGGGTCGAGGCCGAAGGCATAGACATCGAGCGAAAGGAGCGCGCTCTTCTGCATGAACTCGATCGGTCGTAGCCGCAACGCGTGCGCGAGCCGTGCGAGCATGCTGGGCGCGACTCTCCTCGTGCCGGCGTAGAGCTCCGCGAGTTCTTCGGGAGCGATGCCGAGCGCATCGACGAGTTGCGCGTCCTCAACTCCGCGTTCGCGCGCGAGCGCTCGAAGCGCATCGCCGAATGTCGGACCGCCGGCGGTCCCGAGGCGCGCATCCCAAACCGGTATCTGCTGATTCATTCTTCGATGGGTTCCTCGCCGAGCCAGATTCGCCCCTCGTCGGCGATAACGGCGAAGCGCGGAACGCGCGCAAAATCTCCCAACGTCATGCAACCGGTGCGCAGATTGAAGCGCCACGCGTGCCACGGGCAGGTGACGATGCCCCGTTCGACGCTTCCCTCGGCGAGCGGGCCGCCTTGATGCGGACACGCGTTCTCCAACGCGAAGAGCTCGCCGTTGACATCGAAGATCGCGACTTCATAGTTTCCGACGTTGCAGACGATCGTCGCATTTCGCGCGAGCGTTGAACGATCGGCGACGCAGACGAAACCCTCGCGCATTAACCGAAGAGGGCGCGCGTGAGGCCGCCGTCGACCGAGATCGTCTGCCCGGTCAGGTACGATGCTCGCTCGCTGCAAAGAAATGCGACGAACTCGGCTAGCTCTTCGGGCGAACCGACGCGCTGCATCGGCACCTCGTTGCGAGCGGCGGATTCCAACGCTTCATCGCTTCCATAGAGCGCGCGCAGCCGGTCGGTAAGGAAGCGTCCGGTCGCGATACTGTTGATGGTAATCCCGGCCGCGGCGACGTCGTTGCTCGCGGTCTTCAGCGCTGAAACGAGTGCGGTGCGCAACGCATTGGAGAGCGCGAGATTGCCGATCGGTTGCTTCACGCTCGTCGACGTCAGCGCGACGATACGCCCCCATCGGCGCTCGCGCATGAGCGGGAGGACGCGATAGGTGAGCGCGAGCATCGAGCGGAGCACCGTCCGATAGGCAAGGTCCCAATCGTCGAGCGTTAATTTTTCAAAGTTTCCCGGTTTCGGCCCGCCGCCGTTGGCGACGAGGATATCGATGCTTCCGTACGTCGAGCCGACATCGTCGATCAGTCGATCGCGTTCGCCGTCGTCGTTCAAATCGCAGGGAAAGGCGCGCGCATCGAAAGCGCCGGCGGCGCGCGCTTGCGCGGCGATCGTTTCGAGCGCGTCGCGACGACGTGCAGCGAGTGCGACGATGTGCCCCTCGCGCGCGAGTGCGAGCGCGCAGGCTGCGCCGAGCCCGCTGCTCGCTCCGGTGACGAGCGCGACGCGCCGTGGCGAATTCATCGGCGCCCGCTATTCATACGGAACGCCGCCGACGCGACGGGCGCGCAGCGCCTCGACGTACCAAGTGAATTCATCAAGAAACGTCTTCGTGGAGGCGCGAACGTAGTCGGCATGCGGCACCCCGTTTTCGTCGAAGGTTTCGGCAACATTGCCGAATGGAAGTGTCGTCCCGTATGGCATCGATGCGCGAGGATCGTGATTCATGTGCGGACGCGTGCTGGCGAGTGTCCTTTTTCATGCTGTTGCTACCGTTTGATGAAACCCGATCTCGTCGCCGTCGGGTTTGCGCGCGGCGATTTCGTCGAACAGGCGTTGCTGAATCGGCTTGCCTTCGCTCATCGTTCCATCCCTCTATCGATCTGCTGCTCGTGCGCCATCTCGCGGCCCGTTTCGCGCAGCTCGCGCGCAGCCTGCTCGCGATCGTGCTCCCATGCCACTTCGGTTTCCGCACGGCTGCCGATCACGTCGGAATCGCGTCCGCCCGGGCGATACACCGAAAAACGCTCGCCCTCGACGCGGCCATCGAGCGCATCGCGCGCAAACGCAATCCGCCGCTCCCCAATGCCCACCACGGCGATCTCCTTGCCCTCGATCGTCAGCTCGCCCAGATACCGCGCGCCGTGATAGATGCCCGGCCGTAAGCGCCTGTTGGCTTCGAGTTCGCGGCCATCGAGGATGCGCGTGCGCTCCTGGCGCTGCAGCTCCTCGCGGTGCGCCGCCTCTGCGCGCTCCATCCGCGCGCGTTCCTGCGCTTCCTGCCGGACGCGCTCGACCTGCTCGCGCACCTCGCGCTCGGCGATCAACGTGCGTTGATAACTCTGCAGCTCGCGGTTGTCGATGGTGATCCGCATCTGCGTCGCCACCTCGGTCGCAAGACGCTTGAACGCCTCGCTGCCCTCCAGATGAATCGTCGTGCCCCATTTCGCCTCGCTCAACTGCAGCACCGCACGCACCGCGTCGCGGTCGGTGCCATCGCGCAGCACGATCTTCTCGCCAATATCGGTAAAGGCGTCACGGCCATCGCGCGTCCACGCATACGTGACGTCGCCCGTGCGCCGATCGACCGTGTACGACAGATCCGCCAACGTCCGCGCCAGCGGCGCCGTGCGCTCCACCTGCTCGCGCGGCTGCTCGCAGGTCGCCGCGTACTCGATCGATCGCTCGTTCCCGCGATTCCACTCGGCCAGCTGCGCGATCGCGCGATTGTCGCCGGCACCCGCGCGCTCGACCACGTACTGCGTCCAGGTGCGCGCACCGTACGCGCGCTGGAGCTCCGCGCGTTCGCTCGCAAGCGTTGCCTCAAGCACCGCGCGCCGCTGCGCATGCGCGAACGCCAACTCCGCCCGCGCCGCTTTGCCCACCGCTCCGTGCAGCCCACTCTCGCGCAGCAGCGCGCGTTCCTTGGCCGCGTGCTCGCGCAGCGCCGCACGCCGGTCGCGATCGTGCGCCCGCTGTTGGTCGAGTGCACGCTCGCGCCCAGCCGTCCGCTCCAACCGCGCAGCCTGATACCCTTGCCACAACGGCGAGTCGACGCGCGTTCGCCGCGACGTTTCCCGGCCCGCGACGGGCCGCCTCCGCTCCGGCGCAGGGTTTCGGTCGGGACGCGAAGCGTCCACCCCCCGCAACGCCTCGAAACGCGCGTGCAACGGCCCCGACGCGAACGCGCCCAAGCGCTGCTCCAGCTTCGCCCGGCCGTAGTCGCTCCCAAGCGCACTCGCCCCGCACCGCTCCCCACTCCGCAGCTCCACGATCTCCAACCCTACCCGCGTCGGGCTCTTCGGATTGACGTAGGCGCGCACGCCCAGGTCGTGGACGGCGAGCTGGGCATGTGCTTGCTCCCAATTCTGCGCCTCGCGCAACGCCGCCCGCGCAACCTCCCCAACCCGCGCAGCGAACGCCGCCGCCTGCTCCCGCCCCGCCACCAACCGCTCCTGGTAGCTCGCCTCCGGCGCGATCCCACTGCGCTCGGCAATCCGCTGCTGCTGCGCTGTTCCCCGCCCTTGCTCGCGCGCGGGGCGCAAAAACTGCTCGCGCGGCGCAAACCCGAGCTCGCGCTCGACCGCGTGGCTCGCCGCCTCCAACCGCTCGGCACTGCGCCACACCGCCCACGCACGCCCATCCGCCCCGACCCGATTGATCGCCGCATGAATGTGTAAGTGCGCCTTCTCACGGTGCACCGCATAGACCGCCTGCCGATCCTCCAGCCCCATCTTGGCCAGCGTCCGATCGAGGGCTTCCACCATCTGCGCATCGCTCGGCCGCTCGCTGGGATGCCACGACAACTCGATATGCAAAAACGGCTTGGCACAACGCTCGGACAGCGTCGCCGTCCGGGCCATCTCCCGCGCCGCCTCCTGCGGACCCGCGGCCAGCAGATTGCGATACACCACCGCCCCAAGCTCGTGCTGGTCCCCCGTCACGTACTCGGTGAGCGCACGACCGGCGCGCTCCCGCGTCAGGTAGCCCACCAAGCCGCTCGCCCCGCGACCGCTCGCCATCACCTTCCCGTGCATCCCTACGCCCCCGGCAACGTCCCGGCAATGCCATCGGCCGCACGGCGCACCGCGGCCAGCGTCGCTTCAATCTGCGGACGCAACGCCGCCGAATTCTTACCCGCATCGATCTGCGTCAACGCGCGTTGTAAGAGTCCGCCCAAACGCCCCAAGTTCGTCAGCCCGGCGACGAGCGCCGGATCGCGTACCTTCAACCGCCGCCCGAGCGCCGCCGCACGCACAAACCCCGCAACGCTGCCACCGGCCTTCGCGCGAAGCTCCGCAAGCTCGGCAGGCGTCAAGCGCACCCGCACGATCTCGGTACGCTGCCGGGTCTCGCTCATGCAACGGTCCTTTCTTTCGGTGAGAGGGCGACAGAGCGTAGGCCATCAGGCCGCAGCGACCGAGCCATCATCACCACGTAGTCTCGGCCGCTGCGCCTTCGGCGCGGTGGCCGAAGACTCCTTCTTGCTCCAACTACACAAGCATACAAAGGGAATATGCGGAGAGAGGTGGGGGATGAGTCCTGGACGAAGGAAGGCGATCGTTCGCCAAAGCGTGAGGAGAAGTGTCGTGAAACGGAAAACCTATACCGTCGAGCAAGTTCGAGCGTTTGCGCAGACGTTAGCAGCGCTGCCACAGAAACCGAAGAGTGAAGTGGTGAAACGCGATCTCGTGGCAGCAGACGTCGTGCGAATCACACGCAAAGAGATCCGTGCGGCACTCGCTAAAGGCTACTCGTTCGAAGAGATTGTGAGTGCGGCCAAAACCGAGGGGTTCGACCTCGGAACGCCCACCCTCAAGAAATACCTGCGCACGGCAACGAAGCCACCGGTCAAGCGACCTGCAGCACCAAGAAAGACAAGCGACGGAACGACCAAAGACGCGGCTGCACCACAGTCGCCGACCGCTGCCAAGCGACACGTGCTCCCACCGGTCGGAGACTTGTGAGCGTCTACCTCATCCACGGCGATAAAGGCGGCGTCGGGAAATCGACCCTCGCTGCAACCCTCACCGAGTACCTCATTGCCCGAGGCAAGCACGTTGCGCTCGTCGATACCGACCTACGCAACGCCGATCTCGCGACCCTCTACGACAACGTGCCCGCAGTCGAAACCCTCGTCGCCGACCCGCGCCAACACCAAGGATGGCTCGAAGTGGCAACCGCACTGGATCGCTTCAAAACCAACGACGTCGTGATCTCCCTCCCGGGCAACATCGGCGCTGACGTCACCGCGCAGGGAGACTACTTGAGCGACGCGCTCAAAGAGCTCCAGCGTAGCCTGGTGGTCTTCTGGCTGCTCAATCGCACGCCGTTCTCCATCGCCCTCCTCCAGCCCGCACTCGAGACCTTTGGCCCAACGGCAAAGGCGATCGTCGCCGTCCGCAATTGCTACTTCGGCGACCCCGACCGCTTCGAACGCTGGAACACCTCAAAAACCCGCACGGCCTTCTTCGCCGCCGGCGGCATCGAGATCGATCTGCTCGAACTGCACGCCGCCTGTTTCGATGCCACCTTCGGCGCCCATCCGGCACGCCGCTTCAGCGACGGCGACGCGCTCAACTACGGCGAGCGCCTCACCCTCCGGCGCTGGCTCGGCAAGATGTTCCCGGCGTTCGATAGCATCGCCGAACGCATCGGAGTCGGCCAGCGATGACCTTTCAAGAAGCCTTCGAACGACTCAACGGCCGCCCACCAACGACCGAGGAAGTCAAAGAAGCCCTCGCGATCGCCGACATCACCAAGCAGTCTGATCTCGACCCGGTGCTGCTGCTGTTTATCGCCGACGCCAAGGCCAACGACGAACGCGCGAAGATGGTCGACGACTTGCGCTCCATCGCCACCGACACCGTCGAGACGATTCGCAACGGACTGCCCACCAACCCCGAATGGGCAAAAGCCGCTGCCTGGGCCACGACCCTTACCCGCGCCACCGTGACGCAAGCGGCCATCATGCTCGGGGCGCTTATCCTCGTCGGCGCCATCTCTCTCTTCGCAGGATTCCACCTTGGCGCGGCCGTCGCCGGGTGGGGCAACCATCGCGTCGTCTGCGCCGATGTGCGTGGGTACGTCAACAGCGCGGCCAGGTATTACGCGCGCCATCACGAGCACGGCGCCGCACAAAAAGTCGCCAATCTCTACTGGAAAAACTGCCAATGACACACGTTCGCATGACGCGATAGGCTTCACGTAGCGCAGAAAAAAGCTCGACGCGCAGCACGCAAGCGCGCACGCGGTTCGCGTTCAGGAAGAGAAGGACGGCTGAATTTGATCGGTTTCAGGAAGAGCCCCGTGCCAATCGCTCTGTGATAGACTACCATCATGATGAAAATTCAAATGCACCAGATGCTCGCACATGCCTGAAATTCGAAAGATGACCTATCACGCGCAAATTGGTGGCGTCCAAGAGCACCCGCTTTTTTGCACTGATGCGAATAAGCACCCTGAGCACCTCTTGCTTGAAAACGCGGCTGCGTGCCTACCGGCAGGTCCCATTGGTAACTTGGGCAAGGTCTATGAGGAAGCAGATGGGGTCTTCACAGATGCCTTTTGGTCGTATGAGAAACGAGGCGATGGTAAAAAATACTCTCAACATAAAAATGGATCGCCATATAAAGGCAAAAAGCGTTCAGAGTTTTGAACCCATCAGCCTCGTCGGTTCAATTAAGCCTTGGGGATTTCGGTCGATAGGAGGCTAGCAACAATGGAAGCGCTGCCCCCTCCGCCGTTTTCGGTGCGGTTCTATGCTCAAGCTGTTCGATGGTTTACCTGGTGCCTGAGTGTCGGCGTCGGGTTCCACGCAGGGCGTGTTCTGGTTGCAATATTCTCTGGTAGCGGCGGGCTCATTAATTCGCTTGTGGACTTACTCTTTGGCGTTTTTGGCTATGCACTTATTGGCCTAGTCGTTAGTGGAATATCCGGCATCATCGCCGCAGCGGTGACGCGCACGGTTCCACATCGAAATCGAACGATACGTGTCGCGTTAATCGTCGCTGGAATTGCTGCACTTATTGGTGTTTACGGCCACGCGGCGACTACAATATAGGCTCCCACTCGGTCGGATCGTACTGAACTCGGCCACTGAAGATACCGCCCAAAACGCTCTAGTGGCAGAGGATCGCCCGTCCACAATCGGGAGTTTGAGGATATTCGAGCGGTACCCACACTCTTCTCCATTCGCTTCACGGTGGCGAACCTTGGCCCCGCGTTACCGAGAAAAGGCCGAGCCGAAATTTTCGGCCCGGCCTCGTGCTGATAATCGTCGGTTAATTCCCCGGCTTCCTGGTTTTCGGGATATCTTTTGGCCGATCTGGCTTCTACCTTGGCGGTTTTCCCGACGGAGCCGACTGAGTACAGACACCGTTCGGAGTGCAGTGTGAAGCTGGCCCGGTTCCGGGCCAGCTTCACACCTTACGTCGGCTCACGAAGTTTCCGAACGCGGCGAAAACCCCTAGCAAAACCGTGAAGCCGATCGTGATCGGAGCGTTCACCACGGTTCGCGGCGCCATCGGTAAGATCGTGCCGATGAGCAATCCGATGAGTCCGACGGTGGATACAAGCGTGAACCAACGAACCACTCTCGGCGCATTGTGCGGCATCGTCATGGTAAGATAGCCGAACAAGACGCAAAGCAACAGATTCGTCAGTAGGAAGGGCACTAACGTTGGCATTCAGCCGCGTAATGCGCTCCAGCGCTAACGGCGGCAGCCATGCCGAGAAAAAAACCCACGCCAGTCTCGGATGCCGCAATCCCGCCAGCAACCGCCAGCGCTACGTCGCCAATTGCCCAAGCGCAAGCGCTCGTCATATCGATGGTCATGTTACTGCCGCCACGCGCGCCACTCAGTTGCGGGAGAGCGGCTTGCCTTATCAGCACGCCGTTAGCATTATACTCTTGCATAGCCGCGTGCGTGGTTCCGTTCCCGGTGATCGTGTACGTATTCCCTTTTGAATCCCGAATCGTCCGATTGTCGATGACGTAGAGGCTCCCGGCTTTCCCGAGCGAGAGCGTATCGCCCGGTTTGAGGTTCGTAAAGGCGCTACGTGAGATCGTCTCTGTGCTCGTAGGAGAACTAAAGACGAAGGTGTTTTTTGCGGTGTTATAGTTAAAGGCGAATATCTTTTCCCCGGCGCTGTTGGTGGCTTGCACGCCGGTCGACGTTTGGGTCACAGTCACACCGTTCACGATGGTGGTCGTGTTTAAGTTCATTGCGCCGCCCATGTAAATTGATGGCGAGCCGTTTTTCGTAGGCCAAGCACTTCCGGGTGAGGACATTACAGGAGAGGACGTATTCTGCGGAACAAGGCCGGCTGATCCAGCAGAACAGGCATTGAGCGTTAACGAAAACAGCGCTGCAATAATTGCTACGGGGCGAACCCATTTCATAAAAAAACTAAGACCCTTCTCTGCAGTTGCAAATCTGAAAGTAATAAAGTTCACGCGGCGCACGCTTGCGCGATCAGAAGATCGTGCCGCGCGCACCCGTCGTTCTTTACACGATGTGAACAGAGTAAGTCTACGACATTAAGCGGAGGCTCGCGGGGCTCAACAAATCCACGTTTGTGGCACTTCAAAACCAAGCAAGCGCGCGAAAACCCCGTCGCTACGTGCGCCGGGCGAAAATCCGACCCGCGATCCGTTCGGCGATCGTCCCGCTCGACCGGCGATCCGTTCGCTAGCGTTTGGCGAACTGCGTGAAAACCGACCTGGCGGCTGATCGCGAACGCGCGAAAGCTGCGTGTATCGCGGACGCCTGAATCGCGTTCCATTCGAAGATCGCGAGCGCGAGCGCGTCGAAACGGTGATTATCGGGAACACCGGGAGCGCTTCGAGCCGAGCGATGGTGCGCGAGCACGCCCAAACGGTGTGTATCGCGGACATTTGAAGCGCGTTCTCTCTTTAATGCGCCCGATTATGCGCCCGAAAAAAGGCTTCCGTGAACACCGGGCCTGCGCGAGCCGAGCGGAGGTCGCGAACGTGCAACAACTGCGTGTATCGCGGACATTTGAAGCGCGTTCTCTCGTTGTAGCGGTTCCGCTTTTCCCTGGCTCGCTGACAATCAAGGCCGATCGCATTTGGACACGGCACAACTCGTCGAACCTGTCGGGCCTCATGCGCGGCGGGCTCGCCGCCGAGAGTCAATCTTCTACACCGCGCGGACTGAGCAACGGGTGCTGAATATCGGAATGTGACCAAGTGCCCGTAACTCATCGCGAGGCGGTTGCGGCAATATTCCGCCCAGCCGGCGGCGGCACGCATGAGGGCTCGTCGCCGATCGCACCGCCACGGCGTAGCCGGGATCGCCCAGCTACGCCGTGGCGTCATAGCGTAACGGTTGCACGACGCTACGGCGTCATGATACCATAGCGCCATGACGCAACCATCAGCACGCCTCCGCGTGATCGCGATGCTCGGACAAAAGGGTGGCTCCGGCAAAACGACCCTCGCGGTGCATCTTGCCGTCGCAGCGGTTCAATCGAGCGAGCGCGTCGTGATCGTCGATACCGACCCTCAAGCATCGGCCACAACCTGGGCCGAGGCCCGCAGAGCGAAGAGCCCCACCGTCGTCACCGTCTCCGCCACGCAGATTCCATCGGTGCTAGCCGCTGCCCGCACCGATGACCTCACGCTGGCGATCATCGACACCCCGCCGCACGCGGCTCCCGGCGCAGCCCAAGCAGTTGAGCGAGCCGACCTCATCGTGATTCCGTGTCGGCCCACGGCGTTCGATCTAGCCGCCGTTGGAGCAGCGGTCGCTATCGCCCGCGCTGCAAAGCGGCCGGCGATTTTCGTCCTGAACGCCTGCCCCGCCCGAGCACCAGAGGTCGCAGAGGCTCACGATGCGCTTGCAGCCTACGCCCTGCCGATCGCGCCGACGCTCATCGGCGATCGCCGAGCCTATGCGCGCGCCGTTGCGTCCGGCCGCGCCGTGACCGAGTTTGAACCTCACAGTCGGGCCGCGGACGAAGTTCGTGGCCTCTATCGTTTCCTAAAGGAGCACCTCGATGCCTAAGACGACCGGCCTTGCGGCGTTTGCACGCGCAGAGGCGAAGCCACTCGATGCTGACCTTCCCGCCTCGCAACCGCGTGCGACGCAAGCAACTCGCGCGCGCCACGGTGATGCCCCGCCGGCACCACGCGCTCGGGCCCAAGGCCCTACAGTAGCGCTTACTGTCCGCCTCACACGGACGCAGTGGGAGCGCCTGCATCATCTGGCGGTCGCGGAGGGAACGAGCCTCCAAGCGCTCGCGCTGCGCGGATTAGCGACCGTTCTCGGCGAGCGCGGCTTGAAGCTATGACGCCACGACGCTATGAAGCCGTGACGTCATAACGTCACGCCGCAACTTTGCGCGGTCGACCACCTTTGCGGCCGTTCCGACGTGCTGCAGCGCGTTTCGCGGCGGTCGTTGCACGCCCACCAATCTTGCCGAGTGCGCCGGCAAACGCGTCACCGAATAGATCCCGCAAAAGGCCGGGAACGTCAATGCCCTCGCCGTACATGTCGAACACAAGACCGTCGCCGAGCGGTGAGGCTTGGACGTCGCGCAGCATCGCGATCGGCGCTTTGGCGATTTCGTCAATCGCTGCGATCGGCACCGCCAGCTCGACGCCGGCACGGAAGCGCAACCGTATCGTTTTCGCTTTCTCATCGAGCGTTGCGGCGACGAGCGCCGTTGGTAATTTCGCTCTGATCTCACCGCGCCGCGTTGCGGCATCCCATTCACTTTTTGAGATTGTCGGCGCCTTCGTTGCCCCTTTAGTCGCCATGGTAGTACCTCCAGATTTCGAGTAATTCATCGCGGTGCTCTGCCACCACGCGTTTCGCTCGACGCGCCTCGCTCAACGTCATGCCTCGACGATCGCGAATGGTCACGGCATCGTCGAGCAGCACGACGAGCTCGCCGCTCTTGCCCCAGACGTGGACGTGCGGCCGGTGCCCGCGCTCATCACGCACGTACACGTACACCTTGAAGCCCCCGAGTTCAAGCGCCTTTGGCATTGTACCCAATCTGCTTTGGTTGACAACTTTGACAATTCTAACCCAACCTGTTTCGGTTGCCTATGCCTACCCATTCTGCCCGCCGCTGCTCGTGCCTCTTTCGTGGCCCGCCCCCGGCTGCGACCGTAACCCTGAACCCGCACGCCCGTAAATCGCCGGGTGTTTTTCTTGCCCGCCAAGGCCCGCCTGGGCTCGCCAATGAGTATTTTGTCGGCCTGTGGGCCTAAACGCGCTCCTAGGGCCTCAAAATCGCCGCAGGCGGGCATGGGGGAGGGGGGCTTCGGCGTGCGCGGAGGCCGGAAGGGGTGCCGATCGGGAGGCAGGCGGTGTACGGCGTCGGGGGTCGCACCCGTCAAAGCGCATCCGGGGCAAGGGCGGGCTTGCCCGAGCGAGCGGAGCGAGCGTCCCTTGCCCGGTGCGCTAGGGGTGCGCGACCCTCCGACGACGCACCGACGCCGACCGAGCTACCGGCCGGAGCGCGTTTCTTCGCGCGCGGTATCGCTAGCGAGAGACTATAGCTAAGAGACGGATTCAGAATAGGATTCTAAGTTAAACGATTCATATGTTGAGAGCGACAGCGCAAAAAGCCCGTGGTTATCGAGAAAAACAACGGCAAGGGAGATCCTTTTTGGTGGGTGCAAACCCGTGCCTCCGGTGGGTGCAAACCCGTGCCTCCGGTGGGTGCAAACCCGTGCCCGGTGGGTGCAAACCCGTGCATTCAGGGCAAAACCCTCATACCCGGTGAGTGCAAACCCGTGCCCTCTAAGGGGCATAAGCCAGCTGGGTAGCGAGAACATCCACTTTTCGCTACCTAGAAAAAACGTGAATTCTCTTGATTTTATGGGCTTATCGGACTCGCGGCATCACTTTTTCGGTGGGTGCAAACCCGTGCCTAGTCGCCGCTATCCTGGGCCAGGGGACGCTTGCGCGAGGCGCCGCGCCTGCGTGGGCGACGGCATCGGCGTAACGTGGAGCAGGTCGCGCGCATCAATCTTCCAGGCGCGGAGGAGCCCGCGTGCCCTCAAGGCGGCGAGCGCAGTGCGTAAACCGCGACGAAACTCCTTTAGCTCGGCGATCTCCGAACCGCAGAGGTCTTTGAGCGTGGCGACCTTTATCGGGTGCGGATCGGCATGTGTCGCGTAGTAGGCATGTAGCCATTTCGCGAGCTGGTTGTTTTTCAGCGAGAGGCGGCTCTCCCAATCGAGGCGCGTGTAGGCGTCGCCGTCAAAGAATCCACGTAGGTACTCATTCAGTCGGCACTTTATTTCGCCGGTCTGTTCGTCGTAGCCAAAGTCGCGAATCAGGCCGCCGGTGACAAGCACCTTCCCCTCGCCGTCGCGAATCGTCATAGCAGTCGCCGACATGGAGACTACCCGCGCGTGTAACCGCCGAAAGTCTGTGCCTCCGGTATCCCGCTCGATGTCCCGCAACAACCGGCGCACGGGAAAATGTATCCACTCGTCCACCGATTGCTCGCGGCCATAGTGGACGATCTGGAGGTAGATATCGAGATCCACTTGATCGAGCCGTTTGCCCGTGTACGCAATCGAAAATTTGCCGAGCGTTGGGAGCGGCATCTCCTCCACGTATTTGCGACGTCCGCTTCGCACGACACCGAAGAGTGCCGATCGCAGCATAATGAAGGAATCGTGATCATGCCCTGTTCGGGGAGCGTGGCGCGCAGTTGCATCGCCGCCCGCACACCGCCGAAGCGACCGTTCGAATAGGTGACCAATCCTGCCGGGCGCCAAAAAAATTCGTTCATGAAATGATCGAACATGTTTTTGAGCGCCGGCGGAATACCGTGGTTATACTCGCCCGAGACGACGAGAAAGCCATCGACGCTGCGGAAAACATCGGCAAGCCGCTCCATCACCGCGGGTGCGCTGCCGCGTTCGTATTCTTTATACATGCGGTCGAGCAACGGCAAACGATACTCGAGCGGGTCGACGAGGATGCCGGTGTCGCCGCGCGCCTTCAGCGCCTCGACGATGAATCGCGCTACGCGCAGACCCTGCCGTTCGCTGCGTACCGACCCGTAGACGACGGCGATCGTGTTCCCCATAGTGCTGCGAGCGCTTCGTTTATCGGCCGTGCCGTGCCTGGCTCATCGAGGGCGTATCCCAGAAAACCAACTCGGCGCCCGCGGCGTGAATCGCGCCTTCAAACGGTCCCTGCAACCGCAGCGCATCGCCCAGTTTCAATCGCTCGCCCGCGACCTCGGCTTCGCCGCTTGCAAGAAAGAGAAATCCGTAACGATCGGCTCCGAGCGAGAGCGAGAGCGGAGCGCCTTCGACGCGCGCGACGTAACACGTCGCATCCTGCCAGATCGCAATGCGCGATTCGATACCCGGTTGCCCGGTCGCAATCGGCAGCCACCGATTCAGACGATCGGCACGCGTGTAATCGACTTGTCCGTAGCGCGGCTCGAGATCTTTCGCGTGCGGCATCACCCACATCTGCACGAGATGCACGGGGTGCTCTTTTGAATGATTGAACTCCGAATGCGTGATGCCGGTGCCTGCCGAGAGATACTGCACGCCGCCGGGCGTCACCACGCCGTGGTTCCCCATGGAGTCGCGATGTTCGAGTTCGCCCTCGAGGACGTAGGTGAGGATCTCCATGTCGCGGTGCGGGTGGGTGCCGAAGCCTTCGCCGGCTTCGATCGTGTCGTCGTTGAAGACGCGCAACGCGCCC
>JAJXXM010000161.1 GCA_021781095.1 bacterium | reverse complement strand
CGGTCTGCTCAAAGAGGAACTCGCGCGACTCGGCTCGCTCATCGTGACGGCGGCGCGGGAGTCGGCGGTGCCCGCCGGCGGCGCGCTCGCGGTCGATCGGGAGCGCTTCGCCGAGCTCGTTGAGAGCCGCATCGCGGGGAATCCGCGTATCGCTTTACACCGCGAGGAAGTGCTCGACCTCGATGATCCGCGCCCGACGGTCGTCGCCTGCGGACCGCTCCCCGGCGACGCGATGCTCGAGGCGATCGATCGCATCGTTTCGCAGGTGCGCGTCGAGGGCGATGCGCCGCGCCGCCTGCATTATTTCGACGCCGCCTCCCCCATTCTCGCCGCCGATTCCATCGACGAATCGGTGATGTATCGAAAATCGCGGTACGAAAAAGGCGACGGCGACGACTACATCAACATTCCGCTCGATCGCGACCAGTACGCGCAACTGCTCCACGATCTGCGAACGCTGCCGCGTCACGAAGCGAAGGCCTTCGAGAGCGATACGCGCTTCTTCGAGGGCTGCCTTCCGGTCGAAGAGATGGCGGATCGCGGCGATGACGTTCTGCGTTTCGGCCCGCTAAAGCCGGTCGGGCTCCGTCACCCGGTGACCGGCGTGACGCCGCATGCCGTCGTGCAACTGCGCAAGGAGAATCGCGACGGCAGCGCGCTCAATCTTGTCGGCTTCCAGACGCGACTGACCTGGCCCGCGCAACGGGAGGCGTTCGGGCGCCTTCCGGGACTCGAGCATGCAGAATGGCTACGGCTCGGCGTGATGCATCGCAATACGTTTATCGATTCGCCGCGCTTGCTCGACGAGCGCTTGCGCCTCCGGGGCGATCGCCCGCTCTGGTTCGCCGGACAGATTACCGGTGCCGAAGGCTACGTCGAAGCGGCGGCGTGCGGTGCGATGGTCGGCATTCATGCCGCGCGCGAACTCCTCGGCCGCAGCCCGCTCGCGGTTCCTCCCGAATGCGCGCTCGGCGCGGTCGTCGCCCACCTGCAGAATACCGTCTCGCACGATTTTCAGCCGGCGAACGTGACCTGGTCGATGGTGCCCCCGCTGCCGAAAACGATTCGCGAGAAGAAACTCCGTCGGGCTGCACTCGCGGAGCGCGCGCTCGCCGCTCTCGCCCTCTTTATCGAGCGCGTCGACGCTCCCTAATCCGTAGGGATCTCCTCGAAGGGGGCTCGGAGGGATCGGGGTGCAACGAAATCGCTTCCGGAGCAGTAGTAGGGTGCGATGAAGATTCGATCCACGACCATTCTCGCCGTCCTCCGCGACGGCCACCTCGCGATCGCCGGCGATGGGCAGGTGACGCTCGATAAGACCATCGTGAAGCATTCCGCACGCAAGGTTCGCAAGATCGCCGGCGGACGCGTTCTCGCCGGGTTCGCGGGCTCGGCGGCCGACGGCATCACCTTACTCGAAAAATTCGAGAAAAAGTTTAACGAATTCAAAGACCTCACCCGCGCGAGCGTCGAGCTGGCAAAAGATTGGCGACAGGACCGCGCGCTGCGGCGTCTGGAGGCGATGCTCGTCGTTGGAACGCCCGAACATCTCTTTTTGCTCTCGGGGACCGGGGACGTGATCGAACCCGATGAGGGCATCGCGGCGATTGGAAGCGGCGGCCCCTACGCGCAGGCTGCCGCGGCGGCGCTCCTGCGAAATACATCGCTGAGTGCCGAGCAAATCGCGCGCGCCGCATTGGGGATCGCCGGCGAGATTTGCATTTACACCAACGCCGACATCACCGTCGAGGTGCTTCCGTGAGCGCACCGTTGACGCCGCGCGAGATCGTCGAGGCGCTCGACCATTACGTCGTCGGCCAGAGCAATGCGAAGCGCGCGGTGGCGATCGCTCTGCGCAATCGCTATCGGCGCGCGCTGGTCCCCGAAGAGCTTCGCGGCGAAATAACCCCGAAAAATATCCTGATGATCGGCCCGACGGGAGTCGGGAAGACCGAGATCGCGCGGAGACTCGCCGCGCTCGCCGGCGCGCCCTTCGTGAAAGTCGAGGCGACGAAGTATACCGAGGTCGGCTACGTCGGGCGCGACGTCGAATCGATGGTGCGCGATCTCGTCGAACAGTCGATCCGTATGGTCACGCAAGAACGCCGCGAGGACGTGCGCGAACTCGCCCGCAAACAAGCAATCGAACGCGCGATCGACCTCCTGCATCCCGAGACGCGTGCCGCGCAACCGCAGCAGCCGAGCAATCCGTTTGCGGCGACGCTCGGGTCGATCTTCGGCGGCAACGCATCGACGCAGACAAGTGCGCCGCCGCCGCAGCCGAGCGTTCCCGCTCCGGAGGCGCAGCGCATTCGCGAGCAGACGCGCGACGAGATCGCACGCGGATTTTACGACGTTCGGCTCGTCGAAGTCGAAGTCGAGGAGCAGGCATCGTTGCCGATCGGCGTGATCGGTGGAAACATGGACCAGGGCGGCGGGGATATGGGCGAGATGCTCGGAGGCCTGTTGCCGAAGCGGAAGAAGAGCAAGCGCGTCACGCTCGCCGATGCGCTGCGCATCTTCGAGGACGAGGAAGCGGAGAAGCTGATCGACGGAGACGCCGTCAAACGCGAAGCGATCCGTCGCGCGGCGGAGGACGGGATCATCTTTATCGACGAGATCGATAAAATCGCGGGGCGCGAAGGCGCGCGGGGCGGCCCCGACGTTTCGCGCGAAGGCGTGCAGCGCGATATTCTTCCCATCGTCGAGGGCAGTACCGTCAACACCAAACATGGGTCGATCGCGACCGATCATATTCTGTTCATCGCTGCCGGCGCGTTCCACATGAGCAAGCCCTCCGATCTTATCCCCGAGTTACAGGGGCGCTTCCCGATTCGCGTCGAGCTCGATTCTCTGACCGCCGACGATTTCGTAACGATCCTGACGCAGCCGCGCAGTGCGCTCGTCGCGCAATATAAAGCGTTGCTCGCCGCCGACGGCGTCGACCTGCAGTTTACGAATGACGGGATCGAGAGCATCGCGCACTTCGCAATGGAGGTGAACGAACGCAGCGAAAACATCGGGGCGCGTCGCTTGCACACCGTTCTCGAGCGAGTCCTTGAGGATATCGCATTCGCCGCCCCCAACGTGGAGCGCGAGGTCGTCGTCGATGCACCGTACGTACGCGAACGGCTCGCCGACATCGTGGAGAGCGCCGATCTCTCAGGCTATATTTTGTAGCGCGCCTGATGCGCCGTCAGCCGGTGCAGGGTTAGCTCGAATAGCCGGTACGGTGTCACCCCGAGTAGCCGGTGCAGGGTTAGCGCGAATAGCCGGTACGGTGTCACCCCGAGTAGCCGGTGCAGTGTTAGCCCAAATAGCCGGTACGGTGTCACCCCGAGTAGCCGGTGCAGGGTTAGCGCGAATAGCC
>JAJXXM010000405.1 GCA_021781095.1 bacterium | reverse complement strand
TCCGATCTGCATAACGACTGCGACCCCGTAACCCGTGAGTTCGTCAACACCGGTCGCGAATGTCGCGCCTACGGCGGGCGCGCACGCGTATTTGGTGCTTCCGTTCGGCCAGCCGGGAATCGCCGATCCACGATCCCACGACATGAGCAACGCCTTCGTCACACGGCTACAACAGCGAGGTTTTACCGTGAAGGTCGCACCGCGTACCGACCATTCATGTCGAACAGTCCGAGTACACCGGAAGTTCGTTCGCCTCGCTACGTCTCGCGCTCGTTGGCTGCAATGGCACGATCCGCAGATTAGCAGAAGCGCACGCGCGGCTGGGAAGCGCGCTGATCGTGAATTTCGGTGCCAAAGCGGTCGCCGTTGCTGAACGGAGCATGAAGCCGGCGCTTGCCAAGCTTTTCCCGAGTCCCTCCCCGTCGGCGGCCCCGGCCGGAAGCGCTCTTTTTACGGCGATTTACCGCTAAAGAAGGATGGCTCGAATCGAAGCCCCTTGCCGGCCGCTGCCGGCTTGGGGCGCGTTCGTATTTCGGTAAACAATTCCTCACGCGCGCGTAACCTTTGCAGCGTAGGTTTCTCGCATGACGGGAATCCAATGGGCAGCGCAGGCGATGCACGCCGCGCAACGACGGCTTGAGATCGCGACCGGTAATCTCGCAAACGCATCGAGCGATGGCTTTGCGCGACTTCGGGCGCGCGGGAGCATCGATCGCAACGGCGTGCATATCAGCGCGGTCGCCGACACGCGCGCCGGTGCGCTGCGCCCAACCGGGCGCCCCTTCGACCTTGCCGTTCGCGGCGGAACGCTTCGGGTTCGCGACGCGCACGGCGCGATCGTTCGTGTCGGAAACGCGCGCTTGGCCCGCGATCGCTTCGGCACGTTGCGCGATCCGCATGGCCGCGTGCTGCTCGACGCGTCGCAACATCCGCTGCGCGTCCCTCCGGGAGCGCGCTTCTATAGCGACGGTACGCTGCGCATTGGGGAGCGCATCTGCGGCCGCCTCGGAATCGGTGCGAGCGCGACGCTCGACGTCGGCTTCGCGATGGCCGCGAACGTCGATGCAATCTCCGAGATGGTCGATGTGTTGGCAGCGCAACGTTCGTTCGAGGGCGCGCAACGCGTGATCGCCCGGATTGAAGCAACGCGAAAAAAGGCGACCGATGAGGTCGCGCAACTGCAGTAAGAAAGGCACCAACGTGGATCGAGCACTCTATGCCGCTGCAACGGGCATGACCGCGCAGCAAAAAAATCTCGATACGATCGCAGCGAATCTTGCCAACGCCGACGTGACCGGCTTCAAGCGTTCGAGTATGCGTTTTACCGCACTCGCCGCAAGCGATGGCGGAACGATCGGGGTCGCGTCGTTGGGGCGCCGTCTCGTCTTCGGGCAGGGGAAGCTGCTGAAAACCGGAGGCCCGTTCGATTGCGCGATCTCCGGCCCTGGTTTCTTCATCGTTTCCGACGATCGCGGTCGACACGCCTACACGCGCGACGGCTCCTTCGAACGCGCTGCCGATGGATCGCTGCGTGACCGGCGCGGTTGGCGACTCGAAGGTGTGCGCATTCCCCGCGATGCCGTCAACGTGCGCGTTGCGCGCGACGGGCGCGTGAGCGCGCAGACGACGCACGGCGTGCGCGAACTCGGTCGGATTCGGCTCGCGGTTTTTCCCGCGCCCGAGCGCCTGCACCAAATCGCCGGCACGCTCCTCGCGGCAAGCCCCGAATCGGGGGCGGCGCGCACGATCGATGCCGCGACGATCGGGAAGCCGCAGATTCGCTTCGGCATGCTCGAGGCGTCGAATGTTTCGGTCGTCGAGGAGATGATGGCGATTCTCGGTGCGCAGCGAGCGTATGAGGCGAATGCGAAAGGCGTACAGGCTGCCGATGAAATGCTGCGTATCGCGGACAATCTCAATCGTGGCTAACGCAATCGAAGCGCCGGTACTCGCGACGTTGGAGAGCGTGCTGCTCGAAACCGCGCTTGCGCCGCTGGAGCATGCGCTAGGCGGGTTGGGAACGGAGATTCTGCAGCCGTTCGCGCAGGAAGTCGCGCGGCAGATGGGAGCGCCGCGATGACCAAACGCGACGCAACGATTCTTTCGTTGGTCCCGTTGGTGCGCCGGCTTGCACGGCGCGTCAAACGGGTCATCCGGCAGGCCGAATACGAGGAGTTACTCGGCGAAGGATATCTCGCCATCGTTCGCGCGGTCGACCGTTACGATCGCTCGCTCGGGATTCCGCTGGAAGGCTTTGCCGCAAAGATCGTCTTCGGATCGATGATCAACGCGTTGCGCCGCCGCGACCCGGTCGGCGAGCGCGCGCGCCGCGTCCTGCGTGCCGTCGAGCGCGAGCGTTTCGCGATCGCCGCGCGCGAAGGTGCGATGCCGAGCGAACGCGTTCTCGAAGAACGCTTCCCGCAGTATCGCGCGAGCGCCGCCGAGGTCGCCGAACGCAACCCGCTCTCGCTCGATTCGCCGCTGCCCACGCACGTGCGCGTGCCGCTCGATTGGAGCGGCGATCCGTTGCTTGCGGTGCTGCGCAACGAACGCGACGCGGCGATTGGTGCCGGGCTATCGCGTCTACCGGAGCGCAAACGCACGGTCGTCGTCGATCACTACCTGCACGGGCAATCGCTCGCTGCAGTTGGTTCCACGTTGGGGGTCACGCGTCAGCGCGTTTCGCAACTCCACATCAGTGCGCTGCAGCAACTTCGCGCGCAGCCCTACGTTCGTGCGGCGCATTGAACGCGAGGGGCTGGAACGCAGCTCCGAACGCACGTATATCGATCCGCTTGCGGCGATCGCTCCGCATGTTGCCGAGATCGAACTCGAGGCGCCGCCGTTCTCGCCGGATCGTCCGGAATGGACGCGCGACACGCTCACGCTCTCGCGACGGGCGCGCGAGTATATCGCGCGCCTGCGTCCGATCGCGTTAAAGGTGCTGACGTTCTGGGATCACGTTACCCGCAGCGTTGCAATCGAGGGCACACGCCTCTCGATCGATGCAAGCGGCAGTTATCGGCTTGCGCGATAACGCCGCTCGCGAAACGCCGTGCTAGACGTGCATCAAGAAACCGTCGATGAGATCGGCGAGTCGGTCGCCGGCTTTGGCTGCTGCCGCGTTCACCGCTTCGTGTCCGGACGTCGGAGCGCCGGCGTGATTGGTGATGACGCTGACGCCGACCGTACTGAGTCCGCGATATTTTGCGACGATCGCTTCAAGCACCGTCGACATGCCGACAGCATCGGCGCCGATCGTGCGGAGCCACCGCGCCTCTGCCGGGGTCTCGTAGGTTGGGCCGAGCAATCCGGCATAGACGCCCTCGTGCAGCGGCATTGAGCCTGCAGCGGCGCGCAGATGGGCGCGCAAGCGCTCGCTGTAGAGTT
>JAJXXM010000212.1 GCA_021781095.1 bacterium | reverse complement strand
CTTCGCGGGCATATCGAACGCATCTCTCCGATTGCGACACGTTCGACCGACGCCGGGTCGACCGCGCGCGAAGTGTTGACCACGGTCGCCCTCGACGAAACCAATCCGGTCCTGCGCGACGGAATGACCGCGAACGTCGATATTCTCACGACCAGCATTCCGCACGCACTCGTCGTTCCGACCGCAGCGATCGTTCGCGTCAAAAAACAAACGAAGGTCTGGGTTCTCCGGAACGGCAAAGCGCATGAGGTCGCCGTCGTTCTCGGCAAGAGCAACGACGTGCAGAGCGTCGTGCGCTCGGGGATCGTCGCCGGCGAAACCATCATCGCGCACGCGCTTCCGACATTACGAGAAGGTATGCGCATCGTGCCGATTCCACAGAGCAGCCCCTCGGGTAATCCGTGAGCGTTCTCGCCGCCTACATCGAAGAAGCCCTCGCCTCGCTCTGGCGCAATCGCCTTCGCTCCGTGCTCTCGCTCCTTGGGACGGTCATTGGGATCGCGTCAACGATCGCAGTGCTGGGGTTGAGCCAAGCGGGCGCCGGCGGGTTAGAAAAGTCGCTCAGCAATGCAGACTCGATCGGGTGGGTGGTCGTCGTCGACCGTTCGTCGGATAATCCACTCGCAGCAACGCTCTACTACCGCGATGTCGCCCGCTTCGTCGCTCGGAGTAACGGCGCGATTTCTTCCGCTTATGCGGGGTATTTCGGTCGCATGTATCCAGTGAATGTCGGCGGGAAGACGCACTACCCGCAGCTTCACGGAACCGATAAGGGCGCCAACGCGATGGTTATCCTCGAAGGGCGCAAGATTGACCACAACGATGTTTTAGAATCGGCGAATGTCGCGATGCTTTCGAAGGAAGCGCGCAAGACGCTCTTCCCGCACGAAGACCCGATCGGCAGGAGCATTTCAGTCGGGAATGCGCGTCTGCGTATCGTCGGTGTCTTCGATGCGACGGGAAGTTTACTGAGTAGCGCGGTCGGAGACGCCGTCTACGTTCCCTACACCACGATGCATCGCATCGCGCCGGGACCGATCGACGGGATTATGTTCTACGGCGCTCCCGGCGTTCCATCAAAGCAAGTAAGCGCCGCTGCAATTGCCGCACTACAGAGCATTCACGGACCGCACGCAAAATACACGGTGCAAGACCAGGCGAAATCGCTCGGCATTTTTTCGCACGTCCTCGGCGGTATCGGCATCGGCATCACGTTCATCGGTGGAATCGCACTGTGCGTCGCCGGCATCGGCATTATGAACATTATGCTCGTCTCGGTAAACGAACGCACGCGTGAGATCGGCATTCGCAAGTCGATCGGCGCGAGTTCGGCGGATATTTCTTTGCAATTTTTGATCGAGGCAACGATCCTCTCGATGATCGGCGGCATTATCGGCACGATATTCGGCGTCATCATCGTTCTCGAGCTACAAGGTAGTATCGTTCATTTCGCCGGGAGCGCACCCGTCCCGTGGGCGATGGTGTTATCGATCGCCGCATTTTTCACAATCGGCATCGGCATCGGCTTCGGCGCCTACCCGGCAATTCGCGCCGGGCGGCTCGATCCGGTCGAAGCATTGCGGAGTTAACGTGTTCGATTACATTCGCGAAACGCTCGACCTCATGCAGGCGAACCTCACCCGCACGATACTGACCCTTATCGGGCTCGTCGTCGGCGTTGCCGCAATTATCTCCATTCAGGTTGCCGCCGCCGGAATGGCCGCGGCGGTCAACGGTGCATTCCGCGGCATCAACATGAACACGTTCTTCATCTTTCCGAAGTCCACCCAAGGCAGTACGCAACGCGCCAATCTTGGGCTCTCCGATCTCGAACTGCTCGACAAAAGCGTGCCCGGAGTCGAGACCTCGATCCCGTTCGGCCAGACGCGCACGATCGTCAACGCCGGGCACCAACACGTCATGTTGAAATTCGGCGGTGAATCCTATCGTCGCTTCAGTACGGCACCGGTTGTTGCCGGGCACGCGATCGCTCGCGTCGACGTCGAGAATGCATCGCCGGTCTGCGTGCTCTCCGATAAAGCCTATCATCGACTTTTCCCCCACGCAGCCGATCCGGACGCGGTCCTCGGCCAGTCGGTTTACATCGGTCCGAAACGCTACGTTGTTATCGGGGTACTTGGGCCGGCGACGCTCTCGACTGCATCGCTAGGAATCGACATCAATAACGACGTCGCAATCCCCTACACGACCTTTTATAACGACTACCAGCGCGGGCGACCGCTTTTCGGCATTCAAGTCCTCGGCAACCGCAAAGCGAGCTTGGCAACGCTGGAAGCAAACGCAAAACGCGTGCTCTCCGATGCTCACGGCGGCTCGATCTATCAGACCTTTGATTTCGCGTTCTTCGCCAAGAAAATCGACGGCTTCTTTGGTGTCGTTGGAACGATCGTCAGCGCGGTCGGCGCAATATCACTTTTGGTCGCCGGCATCGGCATCATGAACATCCTCTTCGTTTCGGTGAGCGAGCGCACGCGCGAGATCGGCATTCGGCGCGCAATCGGGGCTTCGCGAGCGACGATTTTGATTCAATTTTTCGTCGAGGCTTTCGTCCTTGCGTTTAGCGGTTCGCTCGTCGGCATGTTAGCGGGGCTTGGAATAGGCGACCTCGCTCAACAAATTTTTATCGCCCGCATCTCGGGAACGATCGCTGCGCTACCATGGCTGCAATCAATTTTGCTCGCAACGCTCTTTGCAACGGTCGTCACTCTTGTATTCGGCACGCTTCCCGCGCTTCGCGCGGCATCCGTCGACCCCATCGAGGCATTACGTTATGAATGATATCGCAATCGATCTCCAAGAGATCGTCAAGACCTACAAAACCGGCACCATCGAAGTCCATGCGTTGCGCGGGGTGAACCTTCGCATCCAGCGCGGCGAGTACATCGCGATCATGGGCCCATCGGGATCCGGGAAATCCACGTTGATGAACGTCATCGGCTGCCTCGACCGTCCGACATCGGGGAACTATCGGCTCGACGGTATCGATCTATCGACGCTCGACGACCGCGCACTGGCAAAGATTCGTTTGGAAAAACTCGGCTTCATCTTTCAAGGCTTTAACCTCTTGCCGCGAACCGACGCAATGAAGAATGTCTCGTTGCCGCTCTTCTATGCAAAAGTCTCACCAAAGGAGCGTCGCGAGCGCGCCCGTGCCGCACTCGCCGAGGTCGGTCTCGCGGATCGGGGGCATCACAAGCCCAGCGAGCTCTCCGGCGGCCAGCAGCAGCGCGTCGCGATCGCACGCGCGCTGATCAACAACCCGGCAGTCTTACTCGCCGACGAGCCGACCGGTAACCTCGACAGCGCAACGAGCGAGGAGATTCTCACGCTCTTCGAAAGCCTCCATCGCTCCGGGCGTACAATCGTCGTCGTCACCCACGACGAAGAG
>JAJXXM010000360.1 GCA_021781095.1 bacterium | reverse complement strand
ACGCGCTGCTCGTCGAGAAGAACGTAGGTCGGATTGCCGACGATCATCGCGGCCGTGTGTTCCATCAATTTTTTGCTGGGAGCAAACCGACTGGTGAGGATGCGGTCGAGGACGTCGATGCCCGGACCGTGTCCTACCCTGTCGTCCAGAAATTCGGCTAGCGAGTCCGTCGTATTAGCGCAAAAAAGAGGCGATTCTTTGAGTACGCTTCCGAACTTATCGTTGTCGAACAGCGTCGACGTACGGTCGAGTTGGAAATTGTGCATCCAGCTGCACGACGACAGATGGATTCGGGGGTTCTCGTAAAACGCAGACCGATTTTCCCGGAGATAGTCCGCATACGAAGCCGCTTGTACCGAGGGGTGCAATTGTATGCGACTATGAGGTCCGTAATCGACTTCTACGCATTCGTTTTCGTCCGCCGGATTTGCCGCGCTCCATTGTTTCAATTCGATAATCGTTGCCGATGCCGCCCCGTCCGATGAGACGCCCGTAAGCATGCAATCGAGTCTTCGCGACGTCAGTGGGAGTTGCATTTCGAGAACGATGCCGTTCTCGAGCAACTGCATATGTCGTATTTGTGTGGCAATCGCACGGAGAGAATTCTTCCAAGAATTCTGTTCGGATGGCGAAGGGCGCGACCCATAAAGATCGAGGTAGCTGAGTGTAAGGTGCTCGGCTATTCGGTCGTTCGTTTCAACATCGAGGAACTCTGTCGTGGGGCCCGCGAAAAGTTGCATGCCGACATACTCGCTTTCCTTTTCTCTCACATCGCCGAATGAAACTGGTTTTCCTGCGATCGTGGCCGTGAGGTGGAGGATGCCGTACTTCGAGAGGTGACTCGGAGTTCGAGCGGCAGAAGCAAGCCTCTGCCTGCCCCTGCCGCGAACCACCAATACGTGAGGATCTCTTACGTTTTTGAACTGCCGAGCTCTCGCCCGCCCATAGCCTTGCCGATCGTTGCGAGCTGTGCCTCCGAGAGCCGTGCCGATTGGAAATCGATGATTTCGTCAGCGACGGCGAAGCGAACGATATTGACGCGCGCCGACCGTATGAGCCGGCCGTCCTTCGAGAAGCGCGCGGTAAACGCGTCGAGTTTGTGCACGGGTTTGCTGTTCTCAGCGGTTGCGCGTTTGACCGTAACGCCGAGCTCGCCTCCACCCTGCAGGCGATACCCGTACGAAAGCGTTCCTCCGGCGTAGATTGCCTGCATCGCCTTTGCTCCGGCAGGGAGACGCTTCGGCAGCTGCACGTGAAAATCGTGCGATGCCGCTCGCACCGCATCGGCGAGCGAGATCGGGTGGACGATCGCTCCGTCGACGAAGGTAACGCTCTTCGTGCCCGATCCCTTGAGCGTTTTCATAATACGCACCATGTGCCGTTGCTGGCTCGCGTTGGGCAACGCCCCTGCGAGGTGCGATGCGGTCGTCGGCCCAAAATAGGCGACGGCGAGGTGCTGCAGCGTCGCGCGAATCAACGATTCCGGCGTCGCTGCAAATGCGACTGCCGGAATCGCGATGGCGAGCGCGACGGCGGCGATCTGCCGTTTGCGCGGCGCTGCCGCTGCGGCGCGCTCCGGGTTCTCGGCGCGGTGGTGAACCGCAGCGAGATCGAGACTCGGCGCGGGAGTGGAAGCGAGCGCTCCGCGAATGCGATCGCGTAAAATCGTGTCGTTAGGCATGTCCGTTGACCTCCGTCATAGCTGGAGCCGCATCGCGTCGCTCTCCGAGCAGAGCCCGGAGCCGGCGCTTTGCGAGAAACAATCGATAGCGAATCGTTCCGTCGGGGGCGCCGACGACGCGGGCGATCTCCTTGCTGGTGAGATCCGCGTAGAAGTGCAGCACGATAGCTTCGCGTTGCATGCTGGGAAGCGCGAGCAGGGCGCGTTCGATGCCGAGGCGATCGATCGTTGCATCGTCGCTATCGAGGGCGACGTGCTCGGTCCGCTCGTCGAGGGGGAGCGAATTGCGGTGGCGACGTTCGCTGCGCATCGTCGCGCGTGCGGCGTTCACGACGAGTCGATAGAACCAGCCGCGAAATGCAGCGGGTTCGCGCAACTCAGAAAGCGCGCGCACGAGCTGCGCGCAGGCCTCCTGTGCGCTCTCCTCGGCGAGCCCGCTCTCGCCGAGAATGCCGCGCGCGATGCGGTAGGCATCGGGCCAGCACGCCGTGAGGAGCGCGTCGAGTGCCTCGCGGCCGCCCGCCTGGGCGGCTCGCACGCAGGCGAGATCGGGGGAATCGGGCATGGGGCGTTCTTCCTTCCTAGGGGCAAGCGTTCCGGTAGAAGAGATGCACGAAGGGCCCGGAGTGTTGGGTCACGCGCCTCGATACGGGCGCTAAAGCGCCCTACTCGGCGTGACAATGCAGCCTGCTCGGCGTGACAATGCAGCCTGCTCGGCGTGACAAAGCGGCTCGAGCGCGTAACGGTGGGCGGGGGAGGGGCGTTACCAGAGCGTGATACAACGCTCGGCGATCGTCGTGTACGGCGCTGCGATGCTCCAGGGCTTCGCGTTTACGCTCGTGCCCTCGCTGGCGACGCTCTTCTCCGCGCCCCCGTATTCCATCGGCGCGAGTGCGTTCGGTGCGCTCTTCATCCCGCTGACGCTCGGCGCGATTCTCGCAGCGTTCGTAACGCCGGCGCTCGCGCGTCGCCGCGGCATGGTCGGCGTGCTCGGTATCGGTGTTGCGGCGAATATCTTCGGGCTCGTCGCGCTCGTTGCGTCGGTCGCCGTTCGCGGCGAGGCGGCCTATCTGTTGCTGCTCGTCGATACCAGCGCGCTCGGGATCGGCTTCGGATTCAATTTCTCGGCGGTGAACGAACTCGCATCGCAGTTGAGCGCTCGCTCGACGCGCGACGTCACCTTCGCGAACGTCCTAACCGGTTTGGGAACCTCGCTAACGCCGCTCTTCATCGGCGCGTTCGTCGCGCGCGGAATATGGCCGCTCTGGCCCGTCGTGCTCGCGCTCGCATTTGCCGCGGTGCTCGTGCTCTCGGTCGGGTGGCGCACCGCACCGCCTGCGCTCGTGGCACGCACGGCGGCGAAAGCGCCCCGCGCGTTGCTGCTCTTCGCAAGCGCGGCGCTGCTCTACGCTTTCTGCGAAGGCGCGTTTTCGAGTTGGGCGACGACGTTCGCGCAGGTCGATCGCTCGTATTCGCTCGCGACCGGAGAAGCCGCGCTCGCAGGCTTCTGGCTCGCGCTCACCTTGACGCGCGTCGCACTCGCACTCTCATCGCGCTTCATCCCGGTACGCATCGCGTTTGCGGCATTTCCGTTCGCCATCGCGGCGGCATTCGTCGCCCTGCCGCTCTGGCGGACACCGATGCTGCTGGTCTGCGGCTTCATCCTCGCGGGAATCGCCTGCAGCATCGTCTTTCCCTATGCGATGTCGCTCGCGTTTACCGCGATGCCG
>JAJXXM010000439.1 GCA_021781095.1 bacterium | reverse complement strand
GCGGCGACCGCAACGACCAGCCGCTCGCCATCGCGCGAAACGCCCGGCCGCTTCGATCCCGGCTTGACCTTGATCTCCAGCATCGTGTCGCCTCGCGATTGCGTCATTGCCATTTCCCGCTTCGCTCCGGACGGACGACGAACCCGCAATGCCGAATGCATCGCTCCGTGAAATCATCGCTTCAACGCATCCTCTGCCTCGCCGGCGCCTGCGCGCTCCTTCTGGTCGGCATCGCCCGCGCCGCAACGACGCCCTCGCCGTACGATCGCGGTCCCGGCGACGCAGGCATCTCGACCATGCATCTCCGCAACGGTTTACGCGTCGTCGTCGCGGTCGACCGCGCCGCACCGGTGGTGCAGACCAGCCTCTGGTACGATTTCGGTTCGCTCTACGAAACGCCGGGAAAGACCGGTCTCGCGCACGCACTCGAGCACATGATGTTTCGCGGCTCCGAGCATATATCGGCGGCCGGGATCGACGATATCTCGGCGCGGCTCGGCGCGCAGATGAACGCACAAACGAGCTATGATTACACGGAATTTTATTTCGTCGTTCCCGCCGATAAGGTTGCCGTGCCGCTCGCACTCGAAGCCGATCGCATGGCGCACCTCAATCTGAAACCCGCGCAATGGGCGATCGAACGGCGCGCCGTCATTAACGAAATTCGCGGCGACTTAAGCTCGCCGTTCTACAGTCTGCTCTCGCGCGTTCGCGCGGCGGCCTTTCCGGGCTCGCCGATGGGCAGGACCGCACTCGGCTCGCTCGCCGACGTCGAAGCGGCGAACGTCGGCGATCTGCGCACGTACTATCACGAATGGTACGCACCGAATAACGCAACGTTGGTGATCGCCGGCGATATCTCCGCGAAGCGCGGCTTCGCGCTCGCCGAGAAATACTTCGGCGCGATACCCCGGCGCACGCTTCCGCCGCACCCGACAACGACCGGCACCCCCGCGACCGGAAAGCGGATTCGAGCGAGCTTTCCCTTCCCGTTTCAGGTACTTGATTTTGCCTACGTCGTTCCCGGCGACCGCGACCCCGGCGAGCCGGAAATCAGCACGCTCGCGACGCTCATCGGCGACGCGCGTTCGCCCTTCTATCGCTCGCTGGTACAGAGCAACGTCGCGCTGCAAGTGCAGGCGCAAGCGGATACGCAACTCCACCAAGGGTTGCTCGACGTTCTCGTCGTTCTCAATCCCGGCCACTCACCCGAAGAAGCGACCGCGATCTACAACGCCACGATGGCGACGATGCTGAGCAACGGTTTTCCCCCGAGCCTCGTGCGCACCGCAAAGCGCATCACGATCGCACAGCGCGTCGAAGCCGGTGATTCCATCGTCGGCATCGGCGATCTCGCCGGCTATACCTACGGCGTCGTCGGCGAGAAAATCGGCGCGGAGGATGCGCGCCTCGCCGCAATCACGCCGGCCTCGCTGCTCTCGGTCGCGCGCCGCTATCTCCACGCTCCCAACGTCGTGGGTCGCCTGAGCCCAAGCGACACGCCGGGCGGCTCGGGCACGGCGACGAGCACCACCGCGAGCGACAACTTTTCGACGCGGGCTCCGCAGGGAACGATTCGCGAACCGGCGTGGATCGCCCGCGCCATTCGCAAACCCTCGACGGCGCGTAGCGTGCTCAAACCGGTGCAGTTTCGTTTAGCGAACGGTATCCGCATCGTCGTGCAATACAAGCCCGACCGCCCGACCTTCGTTCTGCGCGGAACGATCGCGTCGGTGCCGAGCCTCAAGCCCGACGCCCTCGTCGGTATCGCGAGCCTCGCCTCGGATCTCGCCAACTTTGGGAGCGTCACGCGACCGTTCGCGCGGCGCACCGAGACGATTGAAGACATGGGCGCGAGCGTCAACTTCGGCAGCGCGTTCGGCGCGCGCGGTCGCATCGAAGATTTCGCACGGCTCGTCACCATTCTCGCCGACGGCGAGCGCCATCCCTCGTTCGTGCAACCGTGGCTCGATCAGGAGCGCGGACAGCTCGCCAATAGCGTTGGTACCCGTTCGCACATCGCGAGCGTGCTCGCCGATGAGGCGTACGATAAAATGCTCCTTCCACCCGGCGATCCAGCGCTGCGCATCCCGACGCGCACCTCGATCTCATCGATCCGCCAATCCGACTTGCTCGCCTACGTTCGCGCGGCATGGCGCCCCGATCTCACCTCGATCGCGGTCGTCGGCGATCTCTCGCCGAGCGTCGTCGAACGCACGCTGCAAGCCGCATTCGGATCCTGGAAGAACCATGGGCCGCGCCCGAAGACCACGCTCGCACCGTTACCGCTCGCGCACGAAGCGAGCGCCGGGGTGATCACCGACGCCAACCAAGTCTACGTCAAGTTAGGGCAGCCGGCGGTCGGGCTCAACGATCGATCCTTCCTCGCGTTCCGGCTTCTCAATCAATTGCTCGGAGCGCAGGGAGCCTTCGAATCGCGGCTCTGGCAGGCCTTACGACAGCGCAGCGGCCTCGTCTATAGCGTGGCGAGCGAACTCCAAGCCGACCCGTCGCGCGGTACGTTGCAAATAGAATTCGCCGCTTCACCGAACAACGTCGAAGCCGCCGTTCGCATCGTTCGCGCGCAACTCGACGCGATGCGCAAGGCCCCGCCGAGCGCGACCTCGCTCGAAGAAGCGAAGACGCGATTGCTCGCCGATGCCTTGATCGGCGAAGAATCGAGCGGCGGACAGGCCGCACAGGCCCTGAGTATCGCCGACGGGAGCGTTCCCGCCGACTACTATGCAACGCTCCAGCAGCGTCTCGCGAAAATCACGCCGCGCACCATCCAGCGCGTCGCTATTCGCTATCTCCGCCCACATCATCTCATCGCGGTTTATACCGGCCCGCACGGTCCGTGGGATACGGGTGACTTCAGTCTGTGACCGACGAACGCGAACTCGACGCGAAACTCGATGCGGCGCGCGAAGCCGGGGCGCGTTGGGCGGGGCGCAGCGTCGAACGACGCGCCGCCGCGCTCGCAACGTTCGCCGACGCATTGCTCGAGGAACGAGAACCACTCGCCCGGCTCGCCACCGAGACGATGGGAAAACCCATCGTTCAGGCGCGCGCGGAGATCGAGAAGTCGGCCTCTGCGTTTCGCTTTTACGCCGAGATCGCTCCGAGTGCGCTCGCAACGAGCACGCCATCGCTCGACGGCGATATCCAGGCTTCGATCGAATACCATCCCCTCGGTACGCTGCTCGCGATTATGCCCTGGAATTTTCCCTACTGGCAGGTCGCGCGCGCCATCGCCCCGGCGCTCGCGGTCGGGAACGCGATCGCGCTCAAACACGCGCCGATCACCGCGCGCATCGGTGATGCCTTCGAGCGCATCGCCTTCGAAGCGGGGCTCCCGGAGGGGCTCGTCGTCGCGTTGGATATCGAGGACGAGCGCACCGATCGTACGATCGGCGACCCGCGCATCGCAGCGGT
>JAJXXM010000120.1 GCA_021781095.1 bacterium | reverse complement strand
AAGTCGATCCGTGGGCGCCGAAGGTCAGCGAAACCGCCAACGCGTTCTACCACGCGACCGACGAGGATCAACTCGCCGGTGTGCTCGCGTAACGCATGCTCGGGGTCGGTAACGATTATCCGCCCTCGTAACACTCGTGAGGATTCACATTGCGCACCACCATGTGATCGAGATCGGCTTTCGGAGTGATCCTTTCCATGGTGATTCGTAACTCCTCATATCCATAGGGGATGCCGTCGCGATTGCACGGATGCGGCCGAATTTGCTCGAACAACTCCTGCGCAGGACGCCCATGTGCATCGAACGAGAATTCAGTTCCGGCCGCGGAGCAGCGAGGATCGTCGCCAACGACAACGCGCCGAGAAGAGCGAGCGGCTCCATAAACTCAATGTTTTCACGGAATTTCCTACGCGCAGAAAACGGAGTGCCCACCTGAGGAGTCACGAAGCTTACGGTTCGATTTTGGGAACTCCGCGCTCTCCTCCGGTACGACCCTTCGCGTACGCGAACGCACGAATCGCCGGTGGTCGGAGGACCACCGGCGATTTGCGCTCGCTCCCGTCCTGGGAACTTTTGGGGCGCGACGCTACGGTGTCGCGGTTGCTGACGGGGACGCGCTCGGCGATGCACTCGGGAACGCACTCGGTGATGCGCTCGGCGATGCACTCGGGAACGCACTCGGCGATGCACTCGGCGATGCGCTCGGCGATGCGCTCGGCGATGCGCTCGGGGACGGGCTCGGGCTCGGGGCACAGGTCGTGCTCGGTGCCGGAGAGCCTGCCTGTGCGGTGACGGCGGTCAACGGCGCTTCGATCGAGAGAATCTCCTGCCCGTTCGAAGAGAGCGTGAGGTCGAGCCGTGCAGAGGCTGCGAGGATCGGCACGCTCACGGGGCCGTCGAAGGTCGGGAAATTCTCCTCAAATTGCGCGGCGTTCTCAGAATCGTTCTGCTTCTCCTCAATATTGAGCGAAAGATTCGGCGGTGCGCCGGCAGCCGGTGTCAGCGTCAGCATCGTCGAGCAGGCAGAGATCACGATCGGCAGATTCGAAGGCAGCAATCCGTTGTCGTTGCTGTTGACGTTGGTTGCCTGACCGTTGCTCGGATTCTCGCTCTCGGTCTCTTGCGATGCATCGCCGGGATCGACTTTCCCGTCGCCGTTATTATCTGCAGCACTTGCGACGGTCACGCTCGGCGGCGGGCCTGCATTGTAGGTTACATCGGCGGAGGTTCCGCTTACGGCCGATGCAACGGTCACGGTCACGACGATTGCACTCGATCCGCTTCCGATCGTAACGGTGAGTACGGCGCCCGCAGGAATGCTTTGCGAAAACGTAAGATCGGCAAAGCCGCTTGAATCGAGCGTCCCGGTCGCGACGGTGCTCCCATTATAGGTAACGCTCACCGCTGTTCCCGACGCGGAGCTCGAGGAACCGTTGGACATCGTTTGCCGAGCGACCGAGAACGGCAGGGAAGAACCCGGCGCCGTGCCGACCGTCAGGCCGAGGTGCGATGGACTGCTCTGCGTGGTACTTGGGATACCCGGAGCGCCGCCCGTACCGGAGGCTCCGCCGCCGCCGCAGGCGGCAAGCAGAAGAGCAGCAGCGGTCGCTGCTGCGAAGGGGGCGAGGGATACGATCGGACGTTTCGACATGAGCGCTCTCCTTTGTGTCGTCTATGCTTCCCCGAGAGCGCGGCCCTTAAACATGTTCGGGGAATCTTTACATTCCCCGAACAAAGAACCCGCTGGGGGTCGCTAGCGACGCTCGAGCTGCGCGCTCAGCCAGGGATCGACGAAGTAGCGCCAGAGGATTTTGATCAGCGCTGCCGCCGGTATACCGAGGAGTAAACCCGGTATACCGAAGAGTTCCCCACCGGCGAAAACCGCAAACATCACCGCAATCGGGGAGACGCCGACCGAGTCACCCATGATCTTCGGAACCAACACGTTGTCGCTGATACGCTCGACGACGAAGATGATGATCTGCACCCAGAGCACCATCCACCAACCCTGCGGCGCGCAGAGAATGACGGCGATCAACTGACCGATCACCGAACCCAACATCGGAATGGCATACGAGATCGCAACGATCACGCCGAGCAGCAGCGCAAACTTAAAGCCGATGACCGCCGAGAGCACCCATACCGCAAGGCCGGTAATCGCACTGACGATGACTTGACCGGAGATATAGCTCCCGAAGGTGCCCGCGATCTCGGTTAACACCTTATGTGCAATTGGGCGGTGGCTCGCCGGAAAGAGCGATGCAATACCCTCGGCGATGCCGGAATCGTTGAGCAAGAAAAAAATCGAGAGCACCAACGATGCAAAAGCAACGAAGAGCCCCGTTGCCGTGCCGACGAGAATCTGCCCGACCGAGCCGAGCGTCGTGCCGGCGAAATGCTGTAACGATCCGGCCCCGATGTGCGTGAGATCGATACCATTTGTCGGCCAGGCCATCTGCGGGAAATGTTGTTGCAACGACAACTCGACCGAGACGCTCCATGCCTCAACCGCAGCAGCGATCGTCGGTAAATTCTCCGCGATCCCTTGAATCTGCACGATCATGAGCGGAACGATGACCAGCAAGGTGACGACCACGAGAAGAATGAGTACGAGGAAGACGATCGCGACTGCCAACGGCTTGGGCACGCGCATCGCTTCGAGCCGCTTGACGACGGGGCGCACGCCGGCGGCGATAAAGGCCGCGATGATAAAGACTGCCAGCGTCCGTGGAATATGCGTCGCGAACAGATAGGCGAGTACGGCGATTAGAACGCCGACACCGACCATCATCGCGCGACGCCACGGAAAACTCATAGCACCTTCCCGAGCAACCGGCGTTCGGTGCGATATCCCGCACGTTCGTAGAGCCGCTGGGCCGCGGCATTCCCCTCGGTCACCATAAGCCCGAGATACGGGGTTCCTTGTCGGCGAGCCTCTTCTTCGCAAGCGGCGAGCAGCAACGCCCCAACTCCTTGGCCGCGTTGACCAACCTCGACGGCCATATAGGCGAGAAACGCCTGATCGAGTCCCGTCACCTCGTCGGGGAGATCGAAGACCAGCAAGGCAAAACCCATACGCAGTTCGCCCTCGGCGGCAACGAGCATTGCGTGCGAGCGCGAGTTGACGATCCCGAGCAAGCGAAGAAAGTTCGTTCGCAGCGCCTCGACCGGCGCATCGCGTAGCGGTGAAGCACTACTGGCGAGCGATTCGAGCCCGCAGCGTTCGACGAAGGCTCGGTCGGCCGCACCCGCCGCCCGGCGTACCGTCGGTGCGCTCACACGCTCTCGCCGCTCGTCACCGCTGCCAATGCGGCGAGAAACGCATCGTTCTCTTCGAGCGTTCCCACCGTCACCCGCAAACGGCCCGGCATGCGGAGCGCATCGCCCGAGCGCACGATAATGCCGCGCTCGAGCAGCGCTTCGTATGCATCGTGCGCC
>JAJXXM010000119.1 GCA_021781095.1 bacterium | reverse complement strand
GTGTAACCATTGAACCTCAGGGCGTGCAGGGGTTCTCCTACCAATACAGCGCAAATGCGCGAGGAGCGCATTATCAAACATCGACGGAAAACAGTGCTTATACCCCACATTGGCAGTCGCGTGGAAGAATTACAAAAGCGGGTTATATCGTTATGATGCACGTACCGTTCAACATCATTCGTGCGGACGGATCGAGTTCATGGCGAGCGCAATTCGTTCGCTTCAACCTTCGGACGAATAGCCTCCAGGTTTGGAGTTACGACCCAATCGCGCCGTCACCGACCGAAGCACTCTATTCGGGCACCCTCACTGGCGTTGCGATCGGCGGTGGGAAAAAGTCCGGATCGACGCGCCCCCAAGCGCGCTTTCAACCGTATCTTCTCGGAGTAGGGCGCTCCGGTGCCGCCGGTGGATCGACCTCGCAGATGGGGTTGGATATGGCGGTGCCAATTACGCCGACGGCATCTTTCGTCGGATCGTTCCACCCGGATTACTCGAATGTCGAGACCGATCAGCAAACGATCTCACCGACCGCGTTCCCGCGCCAATATCAGGAAGTGCGTCCGTTTTTCACGCAGGTCGGAAACGCATTTAACGGATTTTATGGCTGCGCTCTTTCCTGCCCATCGACGCTATCGACGCCCGCGATCCCGACGTTTCGACAAGGGTATGGCATAGAAGGAACCCAAGGGCTGTTCGCCTTTTCCGGATTTGACGCCGTTGGTGCGCAACGTACCGATGTCGCCGAAGCGCTGGACTTTGGGGTACAAAATGCTCGTGACACATACGGGGTTAGTACGCAAGGGGTATCGGTTTCAACACCAGCGTTTGTCGATACGAGCGCGTCGGTCGATGGCGGGTTCTTGGACAATCGAAACCATATTACGATCTATGGAAACTATGCCCGCGAAAGCGGCACGTTCGTTACTGACCCGACGCAGGCTCGATACGGAGAGATTGGAGCCGCTTACCAAACGGCGAACACGTGGATTGGGGCAGCCCGGCAATTCATCGGTCCCCAATTCAACCCAGTCGATGGTTACGTAGCGCAAAACGACATTGCCGGGTACGAAGTCAGTGGACGCCATGAGTTTCATATGTCCCCGAAATCAAAGTTGTTAGATATACAACTGAGCGCTAATAGAACCCGTTTTTGGAACCACTTGTCCACAGGCGGCACAAACCCAAAGTGGTTTTCAAGTAGGTGCGGATTTCAAGGATTTACTTTCGTTCACCGTGTTTCAGAACTCAACAATTGTGCGCGCTTCGGATGGCGAACTCTTACCGTTTAGCGATAGCAACGGTGCTTTTCTCGGATACAAAGAAAATTCAAATTATCCCGTCGGCGTTTTATTCTTGGACGGTCCCTACTACCACGGACATGCTGCTACCGAAATGTTTTTCGATACGCTCCCGATTCGGCGTAACCTGAGTTTTTCGCTGAATCTGAACGAAAATATCTACGCATCGCAGCTCGCTGCCGAGCCGTCATTCCGGCAATGGCTGAATTCGGCGAGCGTGAATTGGCAGTTCTCGCGCGATGCATCGTTCTCGTTTGGGGCGCGCCGCATCAACGGTACGAGCCTTCCAACATCCTATTTCGCGCCGACCTTCACGCCGATCTTCGCCGATAATCTCAGCGCGGCGTTCCACTATCTCCACGGGCACAATGAGTTCTATCTCGTCTATGGAGATCCCAATGCGCTCACCACCACGCCGGCGATCTTCTTCAAGTGGATCTTCTACGCGGGAGCCGAGAAGGGAACGTAGCAGGCGATAGCGCCCATTGCACGTTCTGAAAGAGCAACTTGGGAGCGTGGCACAGCGCGCCGCGCTCACAACGGTGCGAGGTTATGCGAGAACGAGTTGCTCGTTCTGCGCGCCGGCCTTCCGGAGTGCCTCGGCGATCATCTGTTCCTGGAGCTCCGGGACGATCCAGCGCGCTTGCGCATCGGGCGAGAGCTTGTCGATCGGGTCGAAGTAGAGGAATGCTTTCCCCGGCTTGACGCTGGGAGCAGCATAGACGGCGATGCCGTTTTCACGATCGTAGTACTCGTAGGAGTGAACGTCGCGCTTACCACCGCCGCCGGGGGCATCGCAAACGAAAGTCGGCGTGTTGAAGCCGGCGGTGCTGCCGCGCACGAATTTCTCCGTCTCGGTCGCGGTCTGGATCGTCGTGCGAAGTTCTTCGACGCCCTTAACCATATCGTGCATATAGACGTAATACGGGTGGACGTTGACATGGCCCAATCGTTTTACTAATAGCGCCATCCGCTCCGGCGTGTCGTTCACCCCGCGGATCAGCACCGACTGATTGCGCGTGAAGATGCCGCGCTCGAAAAGCATGCTCATCGCTTTTTGCGTGATCCACGTGATCTCTTCCGGCGCGTTGAAATGCGTGTGCAACACGACATCTTTGCCGAGTTTGCGACCGCGTTCGACGATCGCGGCGATGGCGTCGAGCCACTCGGTATGCGTGATGATCTTCATCGGCATGACCGCCGGGCCTTTGGTGGCGAATCGCATCCGTCGCACGTGCGGAATATCGAGCAGCGCATTGCCGATGAGTTCGATGTTCTTCGGCGGGAGCTGATAGGTGTCGCCGCCGGAAATCACGATATCTTCGAGCTCCGGGCGCTCGCTGATATATTGGAACGCCTGTTGCCACTGCGCGGGTGTTTTCGCTAATGAAACTTTATCGACTTCGTCGGTATCGGGGCCGATGGCGTAACTACGCGTACAGAAGCGGCAGTAGACCGGGCAGACGTTGAGCGGAAGAAAGAGCGCCTTATCGGTGTAGCGGTGTACGAGCCCCGGGACCGGAGAATCGTCCTGCTCGTGCAGCGAATCAAGCGTGAGTCGCGGATGGTCGGGCAGTAAGGAGCTGGCCATCGGAATAAACTGACGGCGGATCGGATCGTTATGCGGGTCGTTCCAGTCGATGAGCGAGAGCGCATACGGCGAGACACGCACGGCCATCGGCGCATGGGCGAAGCCCGCTTCAATATCGGCGACAAACTCCGGCGGAGCGAGGTCGCGGATCGTCCCGATGAGCTCTTCGGGGGTTTTGATCGAATGTTTTTGCTGCCAAAGGTGATCGAGAAAGGTGGCTTCGTCGACCTCGCGATATGCCGGAACGTCGCGCCAAAATTCTCCCTGCTTGAGATTCTTGTATGCAAACTGGGATGCCGCCGCTGCCGGTTTTTTATGAACGATCTCGCTCATGGTTGCTGCCTCCGATAGATGGGGGTGGATTACGAACGCGCGTATTTCGCGTCGAAAAAGGAGCGTATCGCCGGAAAATCGCGTAGCGTCTGTAGCGCGATCTCGGCGTGATTATGGGCGTATCCGTTGCCGACGATCATCGTAATGTCTTTCGCCGCGCCTTCGGCGCCGAGCGCTGCCGCGGTAAACGACGTCGACATCGAGAAGAAGTAGAGCGTC
>JAJXXM010000432.1 GCA_021781095.1 bacterium | reverse complement strand
CGTTTCGCGCGACACCATCTTGCTGGTGAATCCGGTCGAAAAAACCGACGCCGGAGATCGTTACGGTGGGCGGCGTCGCGCCGTGATAATCCAACCACCACCAAAATCGCGTTGCCGCGTGATGTCCGATACGATTCACCTCAGTGCGAAGCGCGGCATACGTTGCGCCGCGCGACGTGACGCACGAAGGCATCGGGATCTCGCCGATCATCGTCGCTCCACTCTGAGGATCGCGCAACACTAAGTGGTAATCGCCGTCGGCCTCAATGCGATAGCCGACGAGTTGCGCTCTCACGCTCCACACCGTCGTTTCAACCGGAGCGAGACGATGGGTAACCAGATCCGGATCGCGCGGTGCCCGCTGCGCCGCGAGCCACGAAATCGAGGTCGCGTGCGGTGTAAAATTGACGTGCGATGCACCGTTGTCGCGAAGCGTCTTCATCGCCCAAAGTTCGATGCCGCAGCGAATCGGCTTCAAGCGTTCATAGTGGTGGTAGTAACGCGCGGAGAGCGGGCCTCCGAACGAGAGCGCGAGCGTTACGATGAGTGCGACGGCAGCAAACGGGCGAAGCATCGTCGAGTTCTTCGCCTACGACGAAGCCGCTCCCGCTTCGCTGCGCTCTGCGCTCACTGCTTGCCGATACGCTCGTTTTCGCTATTCATCAAGTAGATGCGGTCGGCGTGCCGCAGTCCGAGCGCACGTTGATCGTAGATGATGGCGACGTAGCGCCCGGGTTTCACGTCTCGCATTTGAAACGTCGTCTTCCCGTCATCGGAGAATATTTGGTCGAACTTCGGCAGAATCTCAAAACTTAATATCTGGCCGGTGCGCGGATTGCGGACCTTGATGTTCGTCGTCGAGACATGAAGCGTGATGCCGTAAAACGTCGAGGTCTTCGCCGAGGCGACCGCGGGAAGCGTCAGCGGGCTCAATGCCAGCGCGAGCATCGCGAAGAGATGGAATAAGCGTCGTTTCATCGTGATCCTTCCTGATATCCGGTAGGGTGAGTATACCCAAATCCCCCGGCCCCACGCCGGGCGCGAAGCCGACGAGCGCTCTTCCGCCTCGGGTTGAATTGACAAAACTCGATTCAGCCTTTAGCATCGATGGATGTCGATGCAACGCTGCGCCCCCGAACCGGTACTCTTCGCCGGCGAACTCAGCTCGGAATGCAAGCTCTTCCACGCCCTCGCCGACCCGGTGCGTCTCCGCATCGTGGCGACGCTCGCTCGCTCGAGCACCGAGGTCTGCGTCTGCGATCTCGCCGCGGGCTTCGATCTGCAGCAATCGACGATCTCCCACCATCTCAAAATCCTCAAAGAGGCTGCGCTGGTGAACGCGCAACGGCGCGGAACTTGGGGCCTCTATCGGCTCGCACCGGGCGCGCGCGAACGCATTGAAAGCGCGCTCGAACGCGCGCTACCGCTTGCGGTGTCCGCGTGAAACGGCTCGCCCTCCTCGATCGCTTCCTCACGCTGTGGATCCTCGGAGCGATGGCACTCGGCGTTGCCTTGGGCACCGTCGGCGTGCATCTTCCCGGGGCTCTCGTGCCGGTCGGCCTCATCGCCATGATCTATCCGCCGTTTGCGCGCGTGCGCTACGAAGCGCTCCCGGCAGTCATGCGCAACGTGCGCCTCTTCGCGCTCTCGCTCGTGCAAAACTGGGCAATCGGCCCGATCCTCATGTTTGCGCTCGCTGCAGTGTTTTTACACGACCGCCCCGCATTTTTTGCCGGGCTCGTGATGGTTGGACTCGCGCGATGCATTGCCATGGTCATCGTCTGGAACGACCTCGCAAACGGCGATCGTGAATATGCCGCCGCGCTCGTCGCCTTCAATTCACTCTTTCAAATCTTCGGATACGCCGCGTACGCGTGGCTCTTCATTACGGTGCTGCCGCCGCTCATCGGCATGCCCGCGCTTGCCGTGCATCTTTCTTTCGTCGACGTCGTTAAAAACGTCGCACTCTACCTCGGGCTGCCATTTGTTGCCGGCGCACTCACGCGCGCCGTTTTGCGCCCGCGCATCGGCAGCAAACGCTACGACGACGGTTTTGTGCCGCGAATCGCGCCGCTGACCTTAATCGCGTTGCTCGTTACGATCGTCGCTATGTTTGCATTACAAGGGCATCGCATCGTCGAGCGCCCACTCGATGTTCTGCAGATCGCCGTGCCGCTCGTGCTCTATTTCGTCCTGATGTTCTTTATATCGTTTGCGATGAGCAGGCGCATGGGTGCAAGCTACGGTGCGAGCACGGCCCTCTCGCTAACGGCCGCGAGCAACAATTTCGAACTGGCGATCGCCGTCAGTATCGCGCTCTTCGGTATCGGCTCGGGTGAAGCGTTCGCCGCCGTCATCGGCCCGCTTGTCGAAGTTCCCGTCATGCTTGCGCTGGTGAACGTCGCACTGCGCATGAGAAGCGGCTATTTCACCGTTAAAGAGAGTGTGCATCCATGAGCGTCCCCTCAGCCGATCGAGCGCGCGTGCTTTTTCTCTGCATCCATAACAGCGCGCGCAGTCAGATCGCCGAAGCCTTTGCAAACGCGCGTTTCTCCGATCGCCTGATCGCCGAGAGCGCCGGGCTCGAAGCCGGAACGCTCAATCCGCTTGCCGTCGAAGCGATGCGCGAATGCGGCATCGACATCTCGCAAAAGCAGACGCGCAACGTCTTCGATCTCCTCGCCCTCGAACGGCGTTTCGACTACGTCGTCACCGTTTGCGACGAAAGCAACGCCGAGCGCTGCCCCATCTTTCCCGGAGAGAGCCTGCGGCTCCATTGGAGCTTCCCGGATCCCTCGTCGCTGGTCGGCTCATACGACGAGCGGCTCGCGGAGACGCGCAAGATTCGCGATGCGATCGAGGCTCGCATCGCCGCGTGGGGCGCGAGCCTCCCGAGCCCGCGCGAGGCGTAGTTCGGCGGTCGCCCGGGGCGGCAGGGGAAGGCGGCGGACCCAACCCGGCGAACCCCTTCACGATGCAATTTTGGCTCCGGGCGACGCTCGCGGTCGTCTTCCTCGCCGGGTGCGGTGGGGGAGGCTACTTGCCGTATGCACCGCAGTCGTTACCGCCGTCGCGGATCGACCAACTCGCAATCGCGGCAGCCTCCCGCGAGGGCATCTCGGCGCGGCTCGTGCGGGCGGTCATCCTCACCGAATCCGCCGGCGACCCCGGCGCGATCAGTCGGGTGGGGGCCGAGGGGCTCATGCAACTCATGCCTGCGACCGCCGAAGATTGCGGCATCACCGATGCGTTCGACCCGCAACAGAATGTTTCGTGCGGCGCTCACTATTTGCACGCGATGCTCGCGCGATATCGCGACGACACCGAACTCGCCCTTGCGGCGTATAACGCCGGCCCAGGCGCCGTCGATCGCTATCACGGTATTCCGCCCTACGCCGAAACGCAAGAGTACGTCGCGCGCGTCCTCGCAGCGTATCGCAACAA
>JAJXXM010000149.1 GCA_021781095.1 bacterium | reverse complement strand
TTTCGCTCTTTCGAGCGTCGCCGCGTTTTGCTACTTCATCGCTCAAGCCGGCGTCGTCTTTTTGGTTCCGTTGACGGCGCAGCTTGCACTGCACGCAACTCCGCTTCAAGCGGGCCTATTGCTGGTGCCGCTAACAGCACTCAATATCGCGCTCGCTCCGGCCGCCGGCGCACTCTCCGACCGGATGCCGGCGCGTTATCTCTCGACGGCAGGCGCGATCCTCGTGGCCTTTGGGACGCTATTGCTCGCGCATTTACCGGCGATTCCCACGACGGTGGAGATCATTGTTGCGCTCGTTGCGACGGGAATCGGCACCACGATTTTTTCACAGCCGAATAACAACGCGATCATGTCTTCGGCTCCGCACGAGCGGCGCGGAGTCGCGGCCGGGACGCTCGCGACCGCGCGCACCACCGGACAACTCCTCGGAGTAGCAACGGCAGGCGCCTATTATTTCGCTCATAGCTATGGCACCGCCGCCGATACGTTCGCGCCGGCGAGCGGCTATTTTGCGCTCCTCACGCTGGCGATGATCGCCGTCGCCTTTCTCTCCTACGTACGCGAATAACCGTTCCGCAAGGGCTTCAGCACTTATACCAGGTCGGCTTCTGCAAGGTGAGCGGCGAGACTTTCGCCGGCCCGATGTAGCTGCAGGTCTTTTTAGGAAAGTGTATTTGGAGATTGACATCATAGAAAACAACGTTACCGATCGACTGTGAGCCGACGACGGTAAGTTTTTTACTCGGATCGATCTTACACGATGCCGGTTTTCCGGATTTTGCGGGCGTACATTTGAGCTTCGTTCCTCCGCTCTTGATCGTCACGAGCGTCGGCGGAAGCATGAATACGGAGACGCTTGCAAATCCGGCGACCTCGATTTTTTTTGAACAAGAATTTGTGAAATCGGCCTCGTGCCGCTTCTCGATTGCGTACATTCCCGACGATCCGGTGACGGCGATTGGACCGTTGAGGTATACCGCAATCGGCAATGGCGTGCTCCCGCTGCTTCCCTTGGAAGTCATGCGTGCAATTCCGAAAAGCAGGAAGCTCGGGAGCCCGTCGGGATCGGTTCGTTCGATACCGAACTGCGGCTGCCAGTGCATCGTCGCCGCAAAACTACCGCAGTTCGGAACGGGTTCGATATCGCGAATCGTCACCGTGCTGCCGCGAAGATCGAGTTTCGTGTATCCCTTGCTATGCTTTCCGTTATAAACGGTAATGCTCGCTGTGGCCGAACAACGCGCGCCGTCGGAGTAGGCGAGGATCAGTCGGATGGTATAACGCTTCGTCATCGTCGCCTTCGGCACAGGATAACGATGCTGCACGATTGCGCCGGCGCTCCGACCTGCAACCGAGGACCCGTCGCCGAAGAACCACGCCCGCGAGCTTACTCGCGCCCCCGACGGCGCCGTGCTTTTATCGACAATCGTGATCGCGCTTCCGCCCGCTGCGCTGCCGGGAGCGGCGATGAGCGCGCGACAACTCGGAACGCCGGCAGCACGGGCGAATTCGTGATGCACCATCGGGGATGGTGCGATAAGGAGGACGGCCGCAAGCGCGGCGACGATACGATGCATCATGGTACGATTGCAACTCCTTCAGCGGAAGCAAGTCCGGTCGAGCTTCCGGTAATCGTGCGAATCGGGGACTGCGGGTTTCCGGTCACCGGTGCAAAGACTTCGACTTCGTTCGAACGCCCGAAGACGTAGAGATCGTTCGATGCGTCGACGGCGATGAGCGCTTGATCGATGAGGAAGTCGTAGCTACTCCCTTGGATCACCGCCGACGGAACGACGTTTCCGGTCGAACCCGGGGGATAGACCGTGATCGTATTCGTCGCGGAATTTCCGACGTAGATACGCCCCATTGAATCGACCGCGATCGCTTCGGGGCCGTCAAGCCCGGTCGCATTTCCGGCGATCGTTGCTATCGGCGTGGCGTTCCCACTCGCTCCGGCTGCGTATTCGACGACCGAACCAAAGCCATTCCCGTTCACGACGTAGATATTGTTGCTGCCGTCGAAAGCGACCTGGTAGGGAAGGTTGAGCCCCGTGTTCGTCCCCGTTATCGTTTTGACCGGGCTCGCCGAACCGTTTGCGCCGGGCGCAAAATACTCGACGATATTGTTGTTTGCATCGGTCGCAACGAGATCGCCGGATACAGGGTCGATCGCCAGCCCCCAGCCGTTGGGATCGGTGGTGAGGATCGTCGACGGCGTTGCATTGCCGCTCGCTCCGTAGGCGTAGGAGAGAATTTCCGTTCCGCTGACGCTGTAGGCGACGACATAGGCGCGCCCCGTTGCGTCGACGGCGATACCGGTCGGCGATTGAATCGACGCGGTGAAACTCGCCGTCGGAGCGACGTTGCCGTTCGCACCCGGAGCAAATGCGCCGAAGGTGAACGTGCTGCCTTGACTGAGTGCATAGAGCGTTCCGGCGGCGGGCGCCGATGCAGCGGTCGGCACAGCCGTCGGTGATGCGGTCGGTGCGGCAGTCGGTGAGGACGTCGGCGCAGTCGTCGGCGAACTCGATGGGAGCGGCGATGGCGTCGGCGTGGCGCCGGTGGCGACATCGTAAAGCTCGAGCAGATAGGGAACCCCGGCATCGAGCGTCAACGGCGTCGCGCTCCCGGTGAAGCTCAACGTCGATCCGGAGATCGCGGCCGGCCCGATGCTCGCCAGCAGCGATGCTTGGGCGTTCTCTCCCGCGAAAATCGAGATGTAGAACGCCTTATTGAGGGTCGAAAACCCCGACGGCAATTGAATTGAAAAGTTCGGTATGCTGCCAAACGTGACGTTCTGCGAGACTTGAAGCGTCACCACGTAGAGCACGGTCGGCGTCAAGGTCGCCTGCGGTGCGCGTAGATCGTGCTTGCGATGGAGCGCTTGCGGAGTCGGCGCGCCGACCGGTACCGCCGTCGCCGCCGCAAGTGTTAGCGTCGTTCCGTTCGGTGCGTTATTCGTGGACAGTTGAAGCGTTCCAAAATATCCGCCCGCGCTCGGGAGCGCGACCGGGCCGCCGGCCATCGTCAGCTTCAGCGGGCTCGGCGCTGCCGCCGAGCTCGGCGGCAGCGCCGGCGCGCCTCCCCCGCCGCCGCAGCCCCCCAGCACGGCGATCCCTCCGTAGAGAGCGAGGGTGAGAACAAGCATGCTGCGTCGCATCGATCGGTGATCTCCAGTCGGCGGGTTTTCCACGCAGCGTAGAGTGAGGATCTTACATTCCCCTTAGCTCGGGGACGGGAGCGCGCTGCGACGACAAGAAGAGTAAGCAAGCCAATGTCGGCTGCAGCGCTCGCACTTGCCCTTGCTATGGCCCGCGTACACCCGGCCCTGGCTCCCTGCGCGCGCTCGATTCGGCAAGCGTCAACGGTGCAGCGCGGGAGTTCGCTTGCATCGATCGCGCTTGCGGCCTCACGAAGCAGCGGTCCCTGGGAGATCTTCGCGCCC
>JAJXXM010000236.1 GCA_021781095.1 bacterium | reverse complement strand
CCAATAGCGGGCCGGTCAGCGACGCACTCGATTACAATCCGCAGGCAGGGCCGCGCACGCTCGACTTCAACCTCACCTACGGCGGCATGGTGCGGCCGTGGGCGCTCGGTGCGGTCGCCATGAAAGGAACCGCGCCGCTCTTCGCTTCCGGCGGCGCCTACGTCGCCGGCGATGCATTCACCAGGCAGGGGCTCTACTACAGTTATCAGACGCGTCGCTGGTTCGTGCAGACGATGTACTACGTCGGCCGCGATGCACGCCCCGATCTCAACGTCGGTTCGACGCCCTTTCACGGCGCGATGCTCGAGATCGAACGCGATTTTGGTTGGCGCAATCACGTGCTCGTTCGCTACGATGTCGCATCGAGTGACACCCTGAATCGACAGTACATCTTCGACGACGCGTACAATTTTCTCCCGAATCTGAAAGTGACCGGCGAACTCGCGATGCAGCCCGGCACCCAACCCTCGATCGCCTTTGCCTTCGATTGGGCCGGGCCGTTCCAACAGGGGAAACGCTACCTTTGGAAGCCTCCGATCGGCGCGCGCCTCGTTGCCGCGCATCCCGCTGAGAACGTCGGCATGTCCGGAATGTCCGGCATGTCCGGAATGTCGGGGATGTCCGGCATGTCGGGGATGTCCGGGATGAAGGGCATGTCCGGGATGGCAGAGATCGCCGCGGGCAAACGCCTCGTCGCTGCCAACGGCTGTACCGAATGCCACGGCGCGACCTTCGGCGGCGGGGTAGGCCCGGCGCTCGTGGGTATCGAGCATCGCCTTCAACCTGCGCAGATCGCCGATTTCATCGCGCATCCGCGCGCACCGATGCCGAATTTCGGTTTCACGAACACGCAGATCACCTCGATCGTCGCGTATCTCTCGAGTCTCGACGCGAGCACGGGCATGCTGCCGATCATCACCACGACACCCGTCGCGGGGCAAGATGCCGTCGTCGTCTCGGTTCGTTTTCCAATGATGATTCCGAAAACGGCGAGCATCGCCACCTCGATGTCGATGGGCGGCGGTGCGGTCCATGGTTTGACGGTCGCCCTCCACAAAACGAACGACCCGCACGTCTGGACGGCGCGGATCAACTTCGATATGGCGGGGCCGTGGACGCTGCGGTTGGATTATGACGGCAAGCACCTTACCAAGACGGTCGAGATTGGAGATTCACCATAGACGCAGCGCTCATCTCGAGGGCGACATCATCGCGCCGGTCATGCCGGTCGAGAAGGACCATCTTCCGATTCCTTCAGACGGCGCGATGACGGAGGTACGCTTCGGCGACTAGGGAACCGAAAGGCTTCGGCTATGCACGACCTTCATAACGGGCGAATTCTTCTCACGGGCGGCGCGGGGCTCATCGGCAGCACCGTGCTGTGGGCGCTGAATCGCCGTGGGATCGACGACGTGCTCGTCGTCGATCGGCTCGACCAAAGCGAAAAGTGGAAGCACTTCGTACCGCTGCGCTTCGCCGATTACCTCGATGCCGACAATCTCAGCGAATCGATCGAGTTCGAACCCGATGCGCTTGGGCCGATCGCGACCGTGATCCATCTCGGCGCTTGCTCCTCGACGACCGAGTGCGATGCCGATTTTCTCATGCGCAACAACTACGAGTATACGAAGCGCCTCGCCCGTTGGGCGCTCGAGCGCGACATCCGTTTCGTCTATGCGTCATCCGCGGCGACCTACGGCGGGCTGGAAGAGATGCTCGACGATGAAGCGCCGTTGCAGAGTTTGCGCCCGATGAACGCCTATGCCTATTCGAAGCATCTCTTCGATTGGTACGCACAGCGAGAGGGATGGCTCGACCGCATCTGCGGAATCAAATATTTCAATATCTTCGGACCAAACGAAGATCATAAAGGCGAGATGCGCAGCGTTGTCGCGAAGGCCTTCGAACAGATTCAGCAGAGCGGCGTTATTCGGCTTTTCAAAAGCGAGCGCCCGGAATTCGCCGACGGCGAGCAGCGGCGCGATTTTCTCTATGTGAAGGATGCCGTCGAGATGACGCTTCACCTCGCCGAGAGCGGGAGCATGGGACTCGTCAATATCGGTGCCGGTAAAGCGCAGACCTGGATCGACCTCGTCCGCCCGATCTTCGCCGCGATGGGGTTACCCGAGCGCATCGAGTTCGTTGCGATGCCCGAACATCTTCGCGCGAAATACCAGTATTTCACCTGTGCGCGCATCGATCGCTTACGTGCCTCCGGATATCGCGCGGAGATTCCTCCGCTCGCCGCTGCCGTCGGCGATTACGTACGGAACTACCTTCTACCAGGGCGCGTTCTCGAACCGAACGATGCGCCGTACACCCGTACCGCGACACCGGTCGCATAATCTCTTTCATCACCCCTATCTTCAAGAGAGCACGAGGATCCGACAGTGAGCCAATCAAGCCGCGCGCAACGACGCCGTGACGAACGAGGAACCTCGCACGGGCCGCCGCCGCGCGATCCCATGCGCCCGATCTATATCGGCTTTGCCGTCATCGTCGTTCTCGTCTTTATCGGATTCGGAATCTTCCGCTGGCACGAAAAGAATCGCATCGCCGCGATCTACGCTACACCGACACCCGCGGCCTCGCTTGCGCCGGGAGCGAAAGCGCAACCGAAACCGATCCAGCTCGCCGACGGCGGAACGCTCGGAAAGAGTCTCTTCCCGAAAGGCAACTCGCTGAGCGGCGGAACCGGTTCGCCGGTGGACGGAATTAAGTGCGACAGCGAACCCCAGCCCGTTCTCTTGCACGTGCATCAGCATCTCGCGCTCTTCGTCAACGGCAAGCAGATTGCGATTCCCGAATATGTCGGCTTCGTCCCGAATCCCAGCAATCCGGCAGCAGGCTGCCTCTACTGGATTCACACGCACGATGCCGAGGGAATCATTCACGTCGAATCACCGCACGTTCGCCTCTTTCACCTCGGTGATTTCTTTGCGATCTGGGGGCAACCGCTTCGCGCGAACGACGTCGCCGGCTTCAAGGGTCCGGTCACCATTTGGCTCAACGGCGCGCGTTTCACCGGGAATGCCAAACAGATTCCGCTCGTCGAACACCAGCAGATCGTCATCGATATCGGCAGCCCCGCTCCCGATCCGTTCTACGTTTTCCCATCGGGCGACTAGCATATCGAGGCGTTCGAAAAGAGATTTGCACCGACATTTGCGGCAGGGCAGGCGAGCGTTTTAGGTTAACCTAACAGCGAATATGGCCTCGCTTGGCGCTCGCCCATCGCTCTCCTCCGAAAAAACCGCTTGGAAGAAGTGGCTTCTCCGGCTGCTCGCGGTCGCCGGCCCAGGCATCGTCGTCACCTTCGCCGATACCGAGGCCGGCAGCATTACGACCGCCGCCACCTCCGGCGCGCAGTACGGCTTCTCGCTCGTGCTGCTGCAGATCTTACTGATCGTGCCGCTCTTCGTGGTGCAAGAGATGACCGTGCGCCTCGGAACCGCGACCGGCAAG
>JAJXXM010000151.1 GCA_021781095.1 bacterium | reverse complement strand
TGCCAAGGAACTCGCTCCAGGTGCGAGACTCCGTGAAAACGAATCGTGGGCTCGCTCATGCCCGCTCACATTCTCGACGGCCGTGCCCTTGCTTCCGAGATGCGCGCCGACTTAACGGCACGCGCATCGGCATTGCGCGCCAAGGGGACCGAACCCCGCCTCACGATCGTTTTCGTTGGCGAGAACGAATCGAGCATCGCCTACGTCCGCAATCTCGTGCGCAGCGGCGAGCGCTGCGGAATCGACGTCTGCGTCGAGCGTCTCCCCGAAAGCAGTGATACGGCACAGGTTCGCGCGAGCCTGGAGCGCCTCGGCCCCGACCCTCGCGTTCACGGCGTCATGCTGCAGCAACCGCTGCCGCCCTCGCTCTCGATCCGGCAAATCGCCGATGCCATCCCCCCCGAAAAGGACGTCGACGGCGCCCACCCCACCAATCAGGGGCATCTCGCCTTCGGCAGCGGCACGCGATTCGTCCCGGCGACTCCCGCCGCAGTGATGCGCCTGCTCGAACGCAGCCCTCACTGGCCGCCGCTCGGACGGCGCACCGTCGTCATCGGGCGTTCGATCGTCGTCGGGCTCCCGGTCGCGATGTTGCTGCTCGCCGCCGACGCGACGGTCACCGTCTTGCACAAGGAATCGGCGAGTCTTCAGCCATTTCTTTCACTCGCCGAGATCGTCGTCGTCGCGACCGGGGTGCCCGGGCTCATCGGCGGCGCGGATATCGCACCGGGTGCGACCGTGATCGATGTCGGCACGACCGTCGTCGACGGCGTGCTACGGGGCGACGTCGACTACGAGAGCGCACTCCAGGTTGCCGGCGCGATCACTCCGGTTCCCGGAGGGGTCGGCCCGGTAACGAATATGACGTTGTTACACAACGTCATCGAAGCCGCGGAATCGGCGACGAATTAAAAACTAGTTCAAGCTGAAGTACGTGCCCAATAACGGGTCGGGAGCGGTGCGGTGGACGATATCTTCGCCACGCGACCGACGCAACTCGATCTCGGCGCGGCGACGATCTACGACGCGACGAAGCTGCGGCAGCAGACGTTCGAGAACGTCGATCTCGGCACGCAAACGAATCTCCGTCTCGGTGAGTTCGAGCAATCGTTGCTTGATATTCTCGGAGACGCGCAATGCATCGGCGACGAAAAACGAGAGCGCGGCGGGATCCTCGGGAGGATCGGCGGCAACTTCGTTGCCGGAGTATTCGACGATCAGTGCGAGATATTCTTCGAACGCAACGTGCAGGCGTTCGGCGAGAGCGTCGAGGCCGCGCGATGGCGGCGCTTCTTCGATGATCTCGGCGCGTACGACGAGATAGGGCTCGCGTTCGAGAATGTCGAGAATGCGGAAGCGCTCGGTCCCGATCGTCTGAATGAAGTACCGGCCGAGCGGCAATTCGTGCGCGATGGCGATTTCGGCGATCGTGCCGACATCGTGCGGTGTGACCTCGGGATCGCCGGCCTCGGCGCCGTCGGCGATCGCCGCCACGCCGAACCCTTCGCCGGTCGCGAGGCACTCAGCGATCATCTGCCGATAGCGCGGTTCGAAAATATGAAGGTTGAGCGCTGCCCCCGGAAAGAGCACCGCATGAAGCGGAAAGAGGCGCAGCCTCGCAATCATGGGTGAGAGGGCGTTCGCCCCCGGGGGCGCACCGCCTTCCGCCGGCGCGGCGAAGCGGGCCGATTCGGCATGTAGCGCGAAGCGTTGCGGGGTGGCTGATGCGATTACCTATCTTGAAAGCGTGCACCCTCCGATCCACGCGCTCTTGCTCGAACTCGAGCAACACGCGCGCAAGGATGGCGTCCCCCTCGTCTCCCGTGACACCGGGCGGCTGCTCTCCACCCTCGTCCATGCGATGCAAGCAAATCGCATCTTGGAGATCGGCACCGGCTACGGATACGCGACGCTCTGGATGGCGTTCGCGCAACCGCCGATGGGGAAGATCTGGACGCTCGATACCGATGTCGACCGGACCGAAGTCGCACTCTCATATTTCCAACGCTCCGGAGAAGGCGATTACATCACCCTCTTCAACCAGAGCGCCCTCGAGCTGCTCCCGAATTTCGGCCATCGGAATCTCGATATCGTCTTCCTCGATGCTCGCAAATCCGAGTACGTCGACTATCTCGACCTCGTGGTGCCGATGCTCAAGCGTTCGGGGCTGATCGTGGTTGACGACTGCTTGCTCGATAACGTCGCCGAAGCGCCGACGAGCGGCGATAGCGAGGACGTACTGGCGATTCGCACCTTTAACGAACGTTTTCTCAATCACCCCGATCTCGACGCGACGATTCTCGCGCTCGGAAACGGTATCGGTATCGGGGCGCGCATTCGGTGAACGACCGCGAGCTGGAGCTCGCGCATGCGACGCGTGCGGCCCTGCGGCGCGTTCCGACCGGCGTCGCCGTCGTCACGGCGGTCCGCGAGGGCGAGGCGCGTGGCATCACGATCAACGCCTTTACCAGCGTCTCGCTCGAGCCGCCGACCCTGCTGATCTGCGTGAACCGACAGGCGCGCAGTTATCTCTACATCGCACACTCTCGACGCTTCGCGCTCAGCGTCCTCGCCGCCGAGCAACGCGAAATCGCGGAGCGTTTTTCGGGCAAGCGCCGCGAGATGCAGTTCGAAGGCCTCGCGATCGAACGCGGACTCGAAGGGATCCCCCTCATCGCCGAAGCGATCGCACACTTCGAATGCGCGGTCTCGCAAGAGCACGCGGTCGGCTCGCATTCCATCTTCATCGCCGAGGTCGAACGAGCCACGCACCGAGCGGGGGAACCGCTCGGATACTTCGATGGCGCCTTTCGCAGCTTCGCGCTGGAGCGAACGTCGTGATCGTGGAAAGCTTTCCGGTCGGCGCGCTCTCGTGCAACGCGACGATCCTCGGTGATGAAAAAACCGGCGAGGCGATCGTCATCGATGGCGGCGACGGGCGCGACGAGGTGCTGAAGCGCCTCGCCGCACACGGCTTGCGCGCTCGCTACCTCGTGCACACGCACGCGCATTTCGATCATATCGCCGACGTCGGCGGGCTCCGCGAACGCACGGGCGCGAACGCGCTCTTACATCCTGCGGATCTGCCGATCTACCACGCACAACCCGCATTGGTTCGCGCCTTCGGCTTTTCGATGCCCGAACCGGTGATACTCGACGGCGACCTACTCGATGGAGATCGTCTCGTCGTCGGATCGGTCGCGCTCGAGGTGCTCCACACGCCCGGACACACGCCCGGAAGCGTGAGCTTCGCTCTCGCACATGGGAATGACGCGACCATCTTCTCCGGCGATACGCTCTTCGCGGGTTCGATCGGGCGCTGGGATCTCGGCGGAACCTCGATGGAGGATATCGTCGATTCCATCGAGCGGAAGCTGCTCGTTTTTGCCGATGGTACGCTCGTCGTTCCCGGGCATGGACCGTCGACGACGATCGGCACCGAGCGCCGCACGAACCCATACCTCACCCGCTGAAAAAGGTTCGCCCTTGCGCGGGGGGACGAGCCCATATTATACTACCGGCGACGGGACGGAGTACCACATGTATGCGCCCACGGTCGAGGGAGGTGTATCGTGACACGTTTTGTTTTTTTTATCTCTCGTCATCGCTGCCCGGCCGCCGCTCGATCGGCCTCGCTCTCCTCAGCGGGTGACGACACGATCGTTCTTTTTAAAAAATGTCTTGCGGCGCTCGTCGCGGCCGTTGCGGTCGGCACGGGTACCTTCGCCGCTTCCGCACAGACCACGACGACGTATACTCCCTTCTGGGGAAAAATCGCCGGCTGGACGACGCCGACGCGGATAGACGTGACGAGAGAACTCGAGTCGATATCGTGCCCGTCGATGTGGTTTTGCTTTGCCGTGGATAGCGAAGGACACGCGTTGACGTTTATCACCAACAACGACACGTGGTCTGGGCCACAAAAAATCGATCCTGCCGGGCTCGCCTCGATCTCATGCCCCCCGATCATCAACGATGCGCACCCGACATTCTGCGTCGCTGTTGGTGTGCTCGGAATCGTGACATATATAGACGGCATATGGGGCGCTCCGGCCGAGCAGCCCGTGATGCTCGACAGAGTTTCGTGCGCGACATCGACCTTTTGCGTCGCGGTCGGCGAGATGGGTTTTCATGGGGACGCGATGATCTACTCCGGGGGCAGTTGGCAGCCGATCTCGATCGAAAAAAAATCATCTCGCGCAGAACTCACATCGGTCTCATGTGTCTCCGCCGCATTCTGCGCCGCCGTCGACACCGGTGGACGGGCAGCGATCTACTCCGGAGGCGCATGGAACTCTCCAACGCGCATCGACCGCTATCGCGGCTCGCACTTGGCGCTTCTCTCCGTTTCGTGTGCTGCGACGACCTTCTGCGTTGCCGTCGATGAAATCGGGCGCGCATTGACGTTCGACGGCACTTCGTGGGGCCGCCCCGTTCCCATGAAAATCGTCCGAGCGGGTGGCCCCGCTTCGATCTCGTGTCCGGCTCCGCATATCTGCGATGTCGTCTATAACGATGGAGAGTTGCTCGCGTTGGGTGGGAACGCGACGAGCCCCACGTGGAGCGATCTCGGCATGCTCGACAGTGAGGGGTTCGCCCCGAGCGGCTCGACGCTCTCTTGCCCGACGATCACATTCTGCGCGGCAGTCGATGCAGATGGAGCGTACGTTTACCATCCAAGGCCCGGACCACTTCCCAATCCACCAGCCCAGCGCTAATGCAGTCGGATTAAAACTTTTTCGTCGGCAGAAGCGGCCGGAGCGGCGGGCACCGACGCGGCGGGCGCGAGATCGCGAGCGGCGCGGGGCTGCGCGGGCATCGCGGCGTAGTCGGGGATCGTTCCCGCGGCAACCTTCGCACGATAATCGGCGATCGCCACCTGGAGCGCCTCGATCGCTCGCTGCGGATAATCTTTCTTCTTCTCCGGATATCCGTCGAGCGCGGCTTCGATCTCTTCGGTATTCAGCGCTTCGGCTTCGTCGATCGTACGCCCGCGCACGAGATCGACGACCAAACTACAGGTCGCGGTTCCGAATCCGCACCCGGTCGTAAAATAGGTAATATCCTCGATCACCGCACCCGGCGCGACCTTGAGAAAGAAATTGTACATGTCGCCGCAGGAGTCACTGAAATACTCGCCGCTCGCGGTCGCGTCGTCCATCGTGCGGAAGCCGCGGCGTTCTTCGACGAGTCGTTGAAATTTTGGAAAATCCATGATCGATCTATTCGCTTTCTCTTACGGGGCGGCGACGGCCGAGGCCGTTCGCACTTCGAACCGACACTCGCGCCCACCGGTTGCGATCGACTCCGTCTGAGCGTGCTCGCCGATGGTTTCGTCGATGACGCGATGGATCACGCTGCAGACCTCGGGGTTCTCTTTCGCGACCTCGGAGTAGGGGCAATGATGCTCGCGCAGTTCGACGCCGCCCTCGATGAGGTTGACGGTCGCCGATACTCCCTGCTCGCGTAACACGTCGCCGAGCTGCGCGGCGCGCTCGTGCGTATCGTCGCCGGTGATGCGCTCGCGGACCTTCGCGAGCGTCCGCTCCGCGATACCGTCGAAGAGACGCTCGACCGCCTCGGGACCATGCTGCTCGCGCAGCTCCCGCAGCACGGCGGAGAGCATCCGGTCATAGGCCTGAGGGAAATACCGGTCGGCGAGCGGGGTCAGCGAGAATTCCAGGGTCGGTTTGGTGGGGCCGCGCCGGACCGAGCGCTCGACGACCAGCCCGTCGCGTTCGAGGACGATGAGCTGCTGGCGCACCGCATTCGGCGAAAGGTTAAACGAGGCCGCAAGATCCGCCGCCGAGGCGCTTCCGCGCCGGCGCAGTTCTTCGACGATCCGCCCTCGGGTACTCTGGAAGAAACGATCTGCGTGCATCTACCGCGGATTCTAGCACGTGCGACCTAGATAGTAAAGTTTTTCCTTGACTTTCTAGGAAAGCGCGGCTACGATATCCCGAGAGCAAGCACACATTTTTCAAGATCGGGAGCAGGTTGGTAGTGAGCGAAACGATGGGTTTACGCGTCGCAGGGTTGCGCGCGACCGTTGAAAACACCGAGATTCTCCGGGGAATCGACCTCGTCGTCGAGCCGGGGAAGATTCACGCCCTCATGGGCCCGAACGGCAGCGGGAAATCCACGCTCGCCCTCTCGTTGGCCGGGCACCCACACTACCAGGTCACGGCCGGAAGTGCGACGCTCGACGGCACCTCGCTGCTCGATCTCACCCCGGAGAAGCGGGCTCGCGCGGGGCTCTTCCTCTCCTTCCAGTATCCGGCCGCGATCCCCGGAGTGAAGGTCGCCAACTTCCTTCACGCCGCCCGCCAGGCGGTTCGCCCGGGTTCGCTCGCTCCGGCGGCGTTCCGAGCGATGCTCGTCGAAAAAATGGAGATTTTGGGGATGGACCCGTCCTTCATGGGCCGCTACCTCAACGACGGTTTCTCCGGGGGCGAAAAGAAGCGCCTCGAGATGCTCCAAATGGCGATGCTCGCACCGAAATACGCGATCCTCGACGAGACCGATTCCGGGCTCGATGTCGACGCGTTGCGCGCCGTCGGCGATTCCATCTCCGCGCTGCGCGCGAGCGATGAGGGACGGCAGGCCGGCATGCTGATCATCACCCACTATCCCCGCATTCTCAAACACGTCACGCCCGATGTCGTCCACGTCATGATGGACGGGCGCATCGTCCTCACCGGCGCCCACGACCTCGCCGAGCGTATCGAACGTGAAGGGTACGACGGCATTCGCGATGAGGTCGGTGCGCGTGCCTGAAGGCGTCCTTGCCCCGCCGACCCGCGACCGCCTTCATAGTGCCGCCGCTCTCGCCGACGCGCGCATTCTTTCGCACGCCGCGCGCTCGCGCGCGATCGACCTCTACCTAACGAGCGGCTCCGGGCGCACCCGCCCGAACCGTCGCTGGAAGGTTGACCTCGACGCACTCGCCTTCGATCCGATCTCGGGAGTCGATGCAGAGCAGGGCGTACGCTTCTCGGGCTCGCTCGGCCGTGCGATCGCCCTTCCGCTCGCGACCGCAGCGCGCGAGCATTCCGAAACGCTCGCTCGCATCACGCGGCTCGTCGATATCGAACGCTGGAAATTCGGCGCGCTCACGATGGGGCTGAGCTCCTTTGGCGCGCTCGTTCACGTCCCCGCCGATTACGACGTCGCCGAACCGATCTTCATCACCTATCGCATCGGCGCGTCGTCGGCGTTTCCGCGCACGCTCGTCCTGTTAGAAGCGGGCGCCCGCGCGACGGTGATCGTAGAATTTCAGTGCGATGACGGTTCGTTCGTCGCCGCCAGCAGCGAACTCATCGTCGAAGAGCGCGCCCACCTGCACTTCGCAACCGCGCAGCGCGTCGACGCCCATAGCGTCGCGTTGGAAAGTGCCGTCGCGCGCGTCGGCCGCGACGGATCGGCCGTCCTCGCTACCGCCGATTTCGGCGCCGGGTTGATCCTTCGCGACCGCGAAAGTTCGCTCGACGCTCCGGGCGCACGCCTCGAACAGAGCGCGCTCTTTCTGCCGACCGGCGCCGGACATCTCGACGTCACGGCGAGCGTACGTCACGTTGCCGGCCATACGACGTCGCAGACCGTCGTGAAGGCCGCCGCCGGCGATAGCGCGATCGCGCGCTTTCTCGGCAACATCGTCATCCTTCCGCACGCGGCGGGGAGCGACGCCTCGTTGCGCGACGACGCGCTCATCTTGGCGCCGCGCGCGCACATCGATTCGGTTCCCGCACTCGAGATCGCGTGCAACGATGTGAAGGCCTATCACGGCGCGACGGTCGGAGCGATCGACGACGAACAAATCTTCTACCTCCGTTCGCGCGGTCTCGACGAAAGCGAAGCACGCAGGACGATCGCGCTGGGCTTTTTCGAACCGACCGTCGATGCGTTCCCCACCGCCGCACTGCGCGACGCCCTCACGCAGCGAATCGTCGAAACGCTCTCATGACCCGCGGAGCGAGTGCGACCGTGACGCCCGATCTCGACGTTCGAGCGGATTTTCCGATTCTCAACGAACGCACGTCGCGCGGAAAGCCGCTGATCTATCTCGACTCGGCCGCGACCTCGCAGAAACCCCAGGTCGTCATCGATGCGATCGATCGCTACTATCGCGAATACAATGCGAACATCCATCGCGGCGTCTACGAAATCGCCGCTCGCGCGACCGACGCCTTCGAAGATGCGCGCGCGAAAGTCGCTCGATTTCTCAACGCGGGCGAGCCCGCCGAAATCATCTGGACGCGAAATGCGACCGAAGCGATCAACCTCGTCGCGTGGAGCTGGGGAGGGGCCAACCTGCGTGCGGGTGACGTCATTCTGCTCACCCAACTCGAACATCATTCGAATCTCGTCCCTTGGCAGTTGCTCGCCGAGCGCACCGGGGCACACGTGCGGTACATTCCAGTCGACGACCGCGGCGAGCCGATCCTCGACGATCTCGATACCCTGCTGAAGGGCTGCGCGCTCGTCGCCGTCACCCACGTCAGCAACACGCTGGGAACGATCCTTCCTATCGCCGAGATCGTCGCACGCGCGCATGCCGCCGGAGCGCTCGTTCTCGTTGACGGCGCGCAGGCCGCGCCGCACCTCGCGGTCGACGTGCGCGCGCTCGACGCCGATTTCTACGCACTCTCGGCACACAAGATGCTCGGCCCGACCGGCATCGGCGTGCTCTATGGAAAGCGGCGCCTGCTCGAAGCGATGCCTCCGTTTTTGTCGGGCGGCGATATGATTCGCAGCGTCTCCTACGAACGGGCGACCTTCAACGAACTCCCGTGGAAATTCGAGGCGGGCACCTCGAATATCGCCGATGCGATCGCGTTCGGTACGGCGATCGACTATCTCGACGCCTACGGGATGGAGAACGTTCGGGCGCACGAACGTGCCCTGCTCGCCTATGCCTTCGAACGGCTCGCGCCGCTCGAAGCGCGCGGCCTCGCGATCTACGGCCCTCACGACCCGGAGCGTTCCTCGGGCGTCATATCGATGAATTTCGCCGACATCCACGCCCACGATCTCGCGTCGATTCTCGACACCGAAGGCATTTGCATACGAGCGGGGCATCATTGTACGATGCCGTTGATGGGACGCCTCGACCTCGCCGCAACCGCCCGCGCTTCGTTCTACCTCTACAACGATCGTCGTGACGTCGATGCCCTCGTCGCCGGTTTAGAAAAAGCGGCGACGATCTTTCGGATTTCATAACCGAGAAATCTTAGGAACGAACGATGGACGATTTTTACCGCGATTTCATCCTCGACCACTACCGGAACCCCCGGAATTTCGGTCATTTGCCGGCACCCGATGCGGTAGCCGAGGATCGCAATCCGCTCTGCGGCGATGAAATGCGCGTGGAGATCGAGGTCGACGATGCGGGGAACGTCGCCGATATTCGTTTTTCGGGGAAGGGCTGCGCGATCTCACAGGCGTCAGCCTCGATGCTCGTCGAGAGCGCCAAGGGAAAATCGCTCGAAAGCCTCATCGCGCTCGGCGAAGCGAACGTGCTGGAGAACGTGGGCATCGATATCAGCCCGACGCGGATGAAATGTGCGATGCTCGGGCTCAGCGTTCTGAAGAGCGCGGCGCTCGCCGGCCTCGCTAAGGCGGGCTCGGAATAGTCGAACTCGCCTGGTGCGAGAGAATGCGGGCGTGTCCGGCACGTTCCGCGACGAGAAACGACATCACGTAATGCTTCACGCCGACGATAATGTGCGCGGTCACGCTCTGCGCTCCGCCCGTCGTCGGCACGCTCGTTACCGTGCCCATTTGGAGCGTCCCGTCGATAAACGTGTCGGGGCTCCCCGAAGCGAGTAACGCGCTCGCCGCCGCTGAATCGCCGCGCGCGAGATCGGCGAGATAGACGCGTACCAACGCACGTGCCGCCGAACCCGCGATCGTCGTCGAAGGCACCGGGCTCGGCCGTGCCGTCTTCTCGACCGATGGCCGCGGTGAGTGGAGCGCCGCCTTCGGCGTCCGAACGATCGCCGGAGCGGGCGAGGGAGGCTCGGTCGGCGAGGGCGGAGCGCTCGGCGTCAACGTGGGTGCCGGGCTCGGCGTCGCCTTCGGCGTTGGGCTCGTCTTCGGCGAGGGCGTGGGTTTCGGGCTTGGCGTGGTTTTCGGGGTCGGCGTTGCGACCGGCGCGAGCGTCGGCGTCACCGTGGGAATCGGCGAAATACTCGGAACGCTCGTCGGAAGATGCGCGTGCATCGCCGTGAGCCGCCCGGCGAACCCGCCGATAGCGAGGCCCGCGAGCACGACCAAAAGCCCGAGAAGTAGGACCGGCATCCAACCGCCTCCCTCCGGAGGCTGTTCGCGACGGCGACGGTTTGATAGATCGTTCATGACGCTGTGTTGCGGAAGTACGCGCTACGGGCAGGCTGATCCTCGATTTGACGGCGAAGTATTCCCGCGTGATCCACGTGAGGGTTCCGCTCGATCTCCATGCCATTGCCGACGGCGATGCGAGCGCGTTTGCTCTGGCGACGCCGCTCTCGCTCGTGCAGATCCTCGCACTCGCGGTGCGACAGAGCATCGGCGAACGCGCCCCGCGCGATCTTTTCGAAAGAAATTTCGAGCGCACGCTTGCTGCCCTCGACTCGGGGGAGATTACCGTCACCGTCGACGGCCGCGAATGTCGGCGGCTCGACGAGGTCGTCGTGTGCGAAACGAATGCCTCGGTGAGATTTTTCCTCAGCCGCGCGCGCCTCTCGTCGATCGCAGCGTTGTTCCGCTAACCTCGCGTGCACCAACAACGCATCGCGCTCTCGGCACTGCTGCGCGAGGCATTCGAACGCTTGCGCGAACGATGGCGCGGCACGCTCGTCGCAACCGCGATCGCCTGTGCCCTGGGGTTGGCGATCTCCTACGCGCCGATGCGCCCGCTCGTCGCCGAGAGCGCGGCGCCACTGATCGCGCTTCCGCTGGTCGCGAGCTTCATCTACCTCTGGGTCACCGATCTCCCCGACGGATCGCCTCGCCCCTTGAAGAATGCGCTCGAACGCCTGCTCGAGCGCTCGTGGAGCGTGCTGCTGATCGATCTCATCCTCTCGCTCGTTCAAGCGCTGACCACCGCGCCGAGTATGATCCTCTGGGATCTGCTCCTCGTACCACTGCTCGCCGCGACGATCTACGCCGACGTCGCCGCAACGCTCGATGACGATATTCCGGCCCTCGCCCTCCTCCCCCATGCGGTCGCACGCACGTTCTCGCTGGCGATGCAGCCGCGGAACTTCGGGCGAATGTGCCTGTTGCTCGCAGCGCAATTCGGCCTGCAAGCAATCCTCTTAGAGATCGCCGTTCTGCTGCCGCACGGCACGCGTGCCCCCGGAACGTTGGTGCTCGGCGTCATCGCGCAGGTCGCATTAGCGGCAGTGACCGCGCGTACGTTCGTCGAAGCATCTTCCTCGCATCCATGAAACGAATCGTCGCCGCGCTTTTCTCGGTTCTGCTGCTCGGCGCAAACGTAGGCACGCAATGCTCCTCGCCGATCTCGCGTTTCCACGGTGAAGACGCCTATACGATCGACGGGCGCAACGTGATGACGGTGCTCTACGACGGCACGCAGAGCCTGCGCGTCCGCCCCGACGGGGCCGACCTCCGTTTCGAAAACGTCATCCATTACACGAAGCGGCTCGGCACGCACGTCCGCCGGAAAACCGCGCGCGTCGTTCGCCTGCTCACCCCCGACCTTCGCGAGATTCGGACCTCGCTCAACCAAGACGAAGACTCGCTCTCGTTGCTCGACCAACCGTTCGCGGCGCGCATCGATGCGAAAACCCTGGCCGCACTCGCCGCACTCCAACAAGCGATTCCGTTTACCGCGTCCTCGCCGCTGGGTGGGGCGCCGCTTCACGGTACCCTGCGCGGCGCCGGCATGCCCGAGCGCGCTCCAGCCGGCGGCGTACGCGTTGCATTTACCGCGTCGGGCCCGATGCGCGGGCCATTGCCGGAGCTCCCGACCGCGAGTATCGACGGCACGATCTCGCTCGTCGGGACCGCCGAGTACGACGCGACCGGGGCCCTCGTCCGCCTGCGTAGCCGCCTGCAGATTCACGGCGTGCTCGCCGCCTCGGGGCAGAGCGGCCCGATCGAAATTCTTTTCGTGCGACGTTTCGCACCCGATTGTTTGCCCGTACCGGCCACCTCGGCCTCACCAACACCGAAACGAGGGAAACCGACCCGCTTGCCGTGAAACCGTCGTTCGGGCCGCGGCGGTTGGGGGGATCATATGATTGCCTACGCGCCGCCGATGAGGGAGATTCCGTTGCTACCTGCGGTCGGGAGGGCGCGAGTTTCGGGCGATGGCTCGCCTGCGACGGCGTCGGCATTCATCCCGAGCACCTCGACCTTCGATCGCATCGTCAGCGATTACCAGCGACGCCTCTACGGCTTCGCCCTGCGCATGACGGGCAATCGCGAGGACGCCGAGGAGATCGTCCAAGATGCGTTCGTTCGTGCGTTTCGTGCTCTCGGAAAGATGGGCGAGGAACAACGGCGCGATCTGCGTTTGCAGCCGTGGCTCTATACCATCGCCCTCAACGTCACGCGGAATCGTCTCCGGAGTAAGAAACCTCCGAGCGTTGCGATCGACGCGCTCGCCGATCCCGACGCGCTCCTCCGCGATGCCGGTGACAAGCCGGTGCAGCCCGAGACCGTCGTCGAACGGAACGACGAAGTCGCGATGGTCGAACGGGCGCTGCTCTCGCTACCGACCCATTTACGCGCGGCTGCAACGCTGCGCTTTATCGACGGGCGCAGCCACCCCGAGATCGCCGAGATTCTCGGCCAACCGATCGGGACCGTGAAATCGCACGTCCACCGCGCGGTGCGCATTCTCCGCCGGATTCTCGGCCCACAGTTGGGCCGTTTCGTTCAAGAGACCGATGAGGAGTTGACCGATGCGTTGTCGTGATGTCGACGCGATGTGGGACGAAGTCCGCGGCGAGGGGACGGCAACGCTGAACGAGGCGGTCCACACGCACGTGGATGCCTGCCCGACCTGCAACGAGGCCTACCGCCAATACGAGGCGCTCGCGCATACGCTCGAATCGCTTCCCGATCCCGAACCGACCTGCGACCTCGCCCGCAAAGTCGTCGAGCATATCGCGCAGCTCCAGCGCCGCGAGCGGCTCGACCCGGTACACCTCGCGCTCGTCGATTCGCCGATCGGCCGGCTCTACGTCGGGCACCGCGAAGCACGCATCGCCTATATCGGCATCGATCTGGGAGAGGCGTTCGAGGAAGTCGTCGCTCGCGTCGAACGGCGCCTGCGTCGCCCCGTCGATCGCGCCGAACTCCCGCCGACCCTCCGCGCGACGATCGAGAAATTCTTCACCACCTGGCATGTTGACACGTCGCAAGTTGACGTGAGCGACCTGACGCCCTTCGAACAAGCGACCCTGCGTGCGACCGTCGAGATCCCGCCGGGGGAGGTCCGCTCCTACGGGTGGCTCGCCAAACAAATCGGCCGCCCCAGCGCGGCGCGAGCGGTCGGACGCGTCATGGCGCGCAACCCCATTCCCATCCTGGTGCCCTGCCATCGCGTGGTCGATTCAACCGGCGCGTTGCATCGCTACGGGTACGGCGTGGAATTCAAAGCCCGCCTGCTCGCAATGGAAGGCTACCACCCGGCGCACTGAGAGCGTCGCACGCGTAAAAACCAGGGAACGGCGCGCCCGGCGCTAACCTACAATGCCGTGAGCAATCGCGTGCTCGTCACGGGCTTCGAGCCCTTTGGCGGTGAAAAAGTCAATCCGAGCGAGTTGGTCGCCCGCAGCCTGGACGGCCGCCTCATCGCGGGGCGTCCGCTCTCCGTTGCGATTCTCCCGGTGGAGACCCGGTCGCTGCACGATCGTCTCGAACTTCTTCGCCTGGAAGAAGAGCCCGAGATCATCATCGTGTTGGGTCAGGCCGGCGGTCGAAGCGCTCTGGCGCTCGAACGCGTCGCGGTCAACGTGCTCGACTTCGAGATCCCCGATAACGTCGGCGTCCTTCGCAAAAACGAACCGATCGCCCGCGGCGGCCCCGATGCCCGGCTCTCCAATCTTCCTTTCGAGAAAATCGTTGCGGCGTGGGCGGAGATCGGCGTGCCGGGATATGTCTCGAATTCGGCCGGCACGTATATCTGCAACCAGGCACTCTACGAGCTGCTCGCACTCACCGAAACCTCGACGCCCCCGGTTCTCGTGGGGCTCGTTCATCTTCCGTTCCTGCCGGCGCAAGCGATTGCGGCGGGCCCGGAGACGCATCCCTCGATGTCCTTCGAACTCATGAAAAAAGGCGTCGAACAGATCATTGAA
>JAJXXM010000129.1 GCA_021781095.1 bacterium | reverse complement strand
CGCGAACGCGCACGCGAATCTCGCCGGCGGCGGGTTCGGGGGTAGGGATCTCCTCTACGCGTAGGTGCGACGGGTCCCCGATGCTATGCAGTTGAGCGGCAATCATACCCGCTCGCCCTACGCGCTCGTAGTCGTCCGTACCTATCGCAGGTCGCCCCGTCGGCCGGCGCCAACCCCGCAAAGGTATGAAGAAACGATCGTTCGATCTTCGCATCGGCCCGATGCGCGCGACCGGGGTGCCCGCGATTCTCCTCGGGGCTGCGGCGGTGGTACTAGCCGTCGGCGCGGCGCGTGCGTTGATGGCGGCGGGGGAGGCCCTTCCCGAAACGCTTCGCGAAGCGAAGGGGTTAGCACAGACGCTGCGCGATTCGCGCACCGCTCACCTCAACCCATAAGAGACTCGATGATCGATAACGCTTCCCTCACCGCGCTCGTGCGCGCCGCCATGCCCGACGCACGCGTCGTGATTCACGACCGAACCGGCACGATGGATCATTTCAACGTCGAGGTGACCTCGGCGAGCTTCGCCGGGCTCAACCCGCTCGATCGCCATCGCCTCGTCTATCGCGCGCTCGATGCCGCAATGAAAGATGGGCGCATTCACGCCCTCGAACTCACCACGAAACTTCCGGAGAACTAAACATGTCCGACGCACTGCATGGCGAGATCGCCGAAGAGATCGCCGCCCACAAAATCCTCGTTTACGGCAAGGGCACGAAAACGATGCCGCGTTGCGGCTTCACCCTGGAAACGATCGAGTTTTTCAATACCTTCGGCTACCCGTTTGAGGTGATCGACGTTCTCGAAAACATGCCCAAGCGCGAGGCGCTGGCAAAGATGACTGATTGGCCGACGCTCCCGAAAGTCTTCATCGACGGCAAATTTTACGGCGACACCGATATTCTCGGGCCGATGGCCGAAAACGGCGAACTCGCGACGCTGCTCGAAAATGCGTTCGGCTATCGCGCGGAGAGCAAACCCGTCATCAATCTCCACTAACCCCGACGCGTGGAGTACGATACGCTCGTCGCAATCGACACGCTGCGTGCGCACCTGCACGATCCGGCGTGGGTGGTGATCGATTGCCGTCACTCGCTGGCGAATTTTGCCGCCGGGCGTGCGGCGTACGAAGAAGCGCACATTCCGGGCGCGGCATTCGCCGACGTCGAACGCGATCTCAGTGGTGAAAAGACCGGGCGCAACGGGCGCCACCCGCTTCCCGATCCGCGCGCGTTCGCGCGCTTTCTCGGCGATATCGGCGCGGACGAGCGCAGCACGATCGTCGCCTACGACGAAGGCGCCGGGATGTTCGCCGCGCGCTGTTGGATGCTCGCGCGGTATTTGGGGCACGCGCGCGTCGCGGTTCTCGATGGCGGCTTTGCGGCATGGGAGCGCTCGGGTGCGCAGCTCGAACGCGGCCCGGACCGCCGCGCACGCATCGCGCGCCGTTTTCCGATCGGCGCGCCGATCGATCCGGTCCTCAGCGCGGAGGAACTTCTCGCCGAGATCGACCGCGGAGTGCTCCAACCGGTCGACGCGCGCGCGCCGGAGCGTTTTCGCGGCGAGGTCGAGCCGATCGATCCCGTCGCCGGGCGTATTCCAGGCGCGAAAAATCGCCCGTACGGCAGCAATTATCGGACCGACGGGCACCTGCGCCCCGCCGGCGAGTTACGCGCGGAATTCGAGCGCCTCGGCGAAGCCCACCGCCTCGTGCACTACTGCGGATCGGGCATCTCGGCGGCGGCGAACCTCCTCGCCGCAACCGCAGCGGGGCTTCCCGGCGGCCGCATTTATGCCGGATCCTGGAGTGAATGGTGCGCCGATCCGGCGCGCCCGATCGAACGCGGTTAGGCGCCGCGCCGTAGCGGCGGCGGCACGGCATCGGGGCGGATGAACGGACCGACCGGTGAGGCGAGGAGCCGTTCGACCTCCTCTTTCTCGGGAATCTGCGCCCCATCGCGCGCCGCAGTAACGATGCAATAGAATCCGAAACGCTCGTCGCCGCGATTGATGAATTGGTGCAGTTCGAGCGGCGCGACGTAGACGACGTCGCCGGCCGCGACCTCCTCTACCCGCTCGCCGACGACGGCGTGCCCGATGCCCCGCCCCACGATGACGTAGTGCTCGTGTTCGTGGCGCTCGAGCCGCGAAGCCGCCCCGGGATCGAGTTCGAAGAAACGCAGCTCGAGCTGCGGCCCCGGTGCGCCGGGATCCGGCTTCCAGCCCCCGACGATGGTATGGCGGGCGATGCCGACGGCCGCGCCGGGGCGGTAGCCCTCCGGCTCGATTCCGTCCCAGCCCCCCGCGCGTGCATGAATGACCCGTCGCTGCATGGGCGCTATCCTACCACGTCGCCCGGCGCGCCTCTAGAACACGTTCGTCAATTTGCCGATACTCTGGGCATGCGTCCGACCGCTTCCTCTGCCGCATATACGGCTCTCACGCTCTGCGCCGTTTTTTCTTTATCGATCGCGGTGCCATCGGCACGCGCCGCGACGAGCGCGCCATCCGCGCCCATCTCGGCACCGCTCGACGAATATTTCGGCCGCATGCACCTCAGCCCGATCGGCATCGGCAACGAACTTCACCTCATCGCTTCGCGTTCGCAGAGCGCCGGCGACGCGCGCAACTCGCTGCCGTTGCTCACGCTGATCGAAGATTCCATGCACGATTGGGAACGAAAGTATCCGCACGACGATTGGATACCGAAAAACCTCGCGCGTCTCGAACACGATTATCTCCTCGTCCCCACGCTCGGCGGGCGCATTCATGCGATGCACGTTATCGAATGGCTGCGTGCCGACTACCCGGGCACCCCCGCCCTCGACCGGGCGCAGCGCGAGGCAGAGCGAGCGATGAATATTCCGACGCCGACGCCCGCACCCGAGGCGAGCGCGAGCGCCGCTCCCGATACGGAGGCGAGCGAGTCTCCGACGCCGTAGACGGCGACGATGCCGAAGTACTGGCTCTTCAAGAGCGAGCCGCAGAGTTATTCCATCGACGACCTGCAACGCGACCGCACCACTCCATGGAGCGGCGTGCGTAACTATCAGGCGCGGAATTTCATGCAAGCGATGTCGATCGGCGACGAGGGGTTCTTCTACCACTCGTCGTGCGCCGTCCCGGGTATCGTTGGGATATGTCGCGTCGTGCGCGCCACCTATCCCGATGCGACTGCGTTCGATCCCCGCAGCGAGTATTTCGATCCGAAGAGCTCGCCCGAAAAGCCGCGATGGTTCAACGTCGACGTCGGATTCGTTCGCGCGTTCAGCGAGGTGCTGCCGCTGCCGCTCCTACGCGACCTGCCTGCGCTCGCGGCGATGCCCCTTCTCCAACGCGGCCAACGCCTCTCGGTGCAGCCCGTCCGCGCGAGCGAATGGCGCGCGATTCTCAAGCTCGTTCGCCCGTAGCCCCCCCCCCCCGCCACTGTCACGCCGAATAGGTTGCCCATGTCACGCCGAATAACTTGCCCATGTCACGCCGAATAGCTTGCCCATGTCGCGCCGAATAACTTGCCCATGTCACGCCG
>JAJXXM010000398.1 GCA_021781095.1 bacterium | reverse complement strand
GCGCTATTTGCTCCGGCGATAATTCGTTGCGAAGGATACCGAAGAGTTGTCCGTCGCGGTTCTGTTCTACAACGTAAACGCGTTCGTGGCGTTCGATAAATGCCGCGACTTCCGCTGCGAGCGGCAATGCGCGAACGCGGAGATAATCGGTTTCCAGACCGGCGGAACGAAGCAGATCCCGCGCTTCAACGACGGCGTGGTGCGTCGATCCGTAGGCAAGAATGCCGACCGAGTGCCCTGCATCGTCACATTGGGGCTGCGGAACCATGGTACGCGCCGTGTCGTGCTTGCGCGCGAGCCGATTGAGATTCTGCAACCACACCTCGGGGTTTTCAGAATACTTTGCTTCTTCGTCATGCCCGGTACCGCGCGTAAAATAGCCGGCGGCGGGGTGGTCGGTTCCCGGCAACGTTCGATAGGGAATTCCGTCGCCGTCAACATCGCGGTAACGCCCCCAGTCGGGTTGCGCTTTCAAGTCCTCGGCAGTCAGCACTTTACCGCGGTCGAATGGTTTTTCGGGAAAGACGAATGGTTTGGTGAGCCACGAGTTCATTCCGAGATCGAGGTCGGAGAGAACGAAGACCGGGCACTGCAAGCGTTCGGCGAGATCGAGCGAGGCCATACCGTCTTCGTACAATTCCTCAACGGTTCCGGGCAGAAGAACGGGATGCTTCGTATCACCGTGCCCGAGCGTATAGACGAAGCTGAGGTCTCCCTGCATCGTTCGCGTCGGCAGCCCCGTGGACGGCCCGACGCGTTGCACGTCGAAGATCACCGCCGGAATCTCTGCAAACGAGGCGTATCCGACGTACTCGGCCATTAACGATATACCCGGCCCTGATGTCGCGGTCATCGCCCGCGCACCGGCCCACCCGGCACCGATCACCATGCCGATCGCGGCGAGTTCGTCTTCGGCTTGAACGATCGCGTACTTCCGCTCGCCCGTCTCGGGATCGACGCGGTACTTCTCACAGAACGAGATAAACGACTCGCAGAGCGATGAAGCGGGTGTAATCGGATACCATCCGCTCACCGTACAGCCGCCCATGACCGAACCGAGCGCAGCGGCTCGGTTGCCGTCGATGAAAAACAAATCGTCGGTCGCGCCGGTCATCGGCTCCACGGCGATCTGTTTCAGCGGCGACAAATGTTCGCGCGCATAGGCAGAGCCGACGCGAACCGCTTCAAGGTTTGCCGCAGCCGCCTTGGGCTTGCTCTTGAATTGAGCGCTGATCGCCGCTTCGATCGTCGATTCGGGAATTCGTAACAACTCCGCGATGACGCCGACATAGATCATGTTCGTAAGATATTTACGCATCGCGCCGTCTTTGACGTGCGCTTTTGCCAGTTCGTTAAACGGTACGGCAAAATAGGTGATGTCGTCGCGTTGCGTCAGCCCTGAAACCGGGTACGTACTTTCGTGGACGATCGCGCCGCCGGGACGAACGCTCGCCACATCTTGCACCCACGTCGCTGCGTTCAGCGCGACCAAGAGATCGATCGTTCGCGCGCGACACCGATATCCGCGAGAGGTCGCGCGAATATCGTACCACGTTGGAAGCCCCTCGATATTCGAGGGGAAAACGTTTTTCGGCGCTACTGGGACGCCGAGCCGAAAGATCGCATTTGTCAGGACCAAGTTCGAGGACTGACTCCCGGAACCGTTCACCGTAGCGACCCGAATCGTGAAATCGTTGACCGCCGCATTGCCCATAGCCTATGATGTTAGCGCGCGTCGGCGCGACTCCTACCTGAAAAGTCGGTTACGGAACGTTCGCTAGACGCGCGCCGCAGTCAACCAGCGGAAAAAATCGTCGGCTCGCATCGGACGCGCGAGAAAATACCCTTGGACGTAGCGACATCCGTAGAAGCGCAATCGCTCTAACTGTGCTTCGTTTTCGATACCCTCGGCGAGCGGGCGAAGGCGCAGTTCCTGCGCGATCTTCAAGACCGCCTGCACCACGCCGCTGGCCTTATCGTCGATCTCGCAGCGCGCCACGAACTGCTGATCGATCTTCATAACGTCGACCGGCACCTCGCGGAGGCGAGCGAGCGACGAGTGCCCGGTGCCGAAATCATCGATCGCCGTCATCGTTCCGAGGTTGCGGAGCGCGCGCACCGCGCGTTCGATGTCGTTTGTATCCTCGGCGATCACGCGCTCGACGATCTCCAGCACGAAACGCGACGGCGACAGGCCATGCTCATCGAGCAGCGTCTTGAGATGCTCGGGCAACTGCGGATCGAGCGCTTGGCGCGGGAAAAGATTGATCCAGACCTGGAGATCGATCTCGGCGTCGAGCCATTCACGCGCCTGCCGCGCCGCCTCACCGAGCACCCACAGGCCTACCCTTTCGGCGAGCGTCATGTTTTCGAGAAAATCGAGAAACGCCGCGGGTTCGAGGAAGCCCAGCCGAGGATGGTTCCAACGGAGCAACGCCTCGACCCCGGTGCAGCGTAAATTCTCGCCGATGAATTCGAAGATCGGCTGATAGAAGAGGACGAATTCGCGGTTGCGGACCGCGGCATGCAGCTCCGTCGCCAATGAAAGCGTCCGCTTTTCGTCGGCGAGATCGGCGGTATAGAGAATCGCCCGTCCGCGCCCCGCCTGCTTCGCCCGATACATCGCAAGGTCGGCGTGGCGGAGCACCTCTTCATACTCGGAGGTGGAGGCGGCAACCGCGATGCCGATCGAAACCGAAACGTATAACTCGTGCTCCTCGACCGCGATCGGTTCCTCGAAAAGCTCGGTGATACGCCGCCCGAGTTGCTCGGAATACTCCTCGGTTCCCCGAACGACGATCGCGAATTCATCGGCACTGACGTGAGCGACGAACTCGGCGTCTGAAAACTTGTCGCACCTTTCGGCGATGCGTTTGAGCAGTTCATCACCTGCTGCGCGCGTGAGCCCTTCGTTCGTCAGCTTCATGTGGTCGATATCGATTAACGCAAGTAATAGCGAGCCTTCGACGCGCTCGAGCCATCGTTCGAGTCCACGCCGGTTCGGCAGACCGCTAAGTGAGTTCGTAAACGCCAACGCGCGGGTCTGCCGCTCCGCCCGCGCGCGTTGATCGACGAGCGCGCCGACGGAGAGCGACGAGATTGCGGAGATCACGATAAAGGTCTGCAGATCGATCGGGTGGACCGAGGTCGTGGGAAAGATGTAATTCAGAATGCTGGTTAATGCATCGGTCACGAAAATGCCGGGAATCGCCAGGCGTAGCCCACCGCGCGCCGCCATCCACATGAGTGGAAGAAAGACGAAGTAACGCAACGGATCGCCGCTGACGCCGGTAAGAACCGCCGTATATCCAAGGAGCGTCGCACCGACGACGGTTGCATAGAGCAAAATACGCTCGCGAAGTTGTATATCGAAGACCGGCGGCCGATTATCCTCGGCTTCGTGCACGATGCGCGGTGTGAGATAGGTCGCGAGGATCGGGACGAGTACCAGCAGTCCGAGCGTATCGCCGACCCAAAAGCTGACGACCTCGCGGAGATAATGTTGCCAGCCGCCGCCGAAGATCGAGACCGCGATTGCACCGGGAAT
>JAJXXM010000444.1 GCA_021781095.1 bacterium | reverse complement strand
AGGAGGATGTATGGGGTGCTCATAATGTCGGAACCTCCGTTGGAAGCGTGAACCAAAATGTTGCTCCGAGGCCGATCGCTCCCTCGGCCCGCAGGGTACCCCCGTGCCGATGGACGATGCGTGCGACAGTGGCGAGGCCGATTCCCGTCCCTTCGAACTCATCGGCGGCGTGAAGGCGTTGGAACGCGCCGAAGAGCTTGTTGGCATAGGCCATGTCGAAACCCGCGCCGTTATCACGTACGAAAAATTCACCAGACGGGGCGCGCCCGCATCCGATTCTCGGATGCTCGGTCTTTCGCGTGAATTTCCAGGCATTCCCGACAAGGTTACCAAGCGCCGCGTGCACGAGCGCCGGGTCACCGTATGCGGTCAGGCCAGGTTCGATCTCGATCTCGACGTGACGCTCCGATTCGCCGGCTTGGATCTCCGCCACGATACCGGCGAACATCTCGCTGAGATCGATTTTTTCGTAGTGAATCGGTGCGCGCGCAATTTTCGCTAGGCGCAGGAGCGCATCGATCAATTCCGCCATGCGCCTGGCTGCCGAACGCACGCGTCCGAGGTGCCCGCGTGCCGTATCGTCGAGCAGTGCGAGGTAATCTTCTTCGAGAACTTGGCTGAAGCCGTCGATTGCACGCAACGGTGCTCGTAGGTCGTGCGAGACGGAATAGGCAAAAGCCTCGAGCTCCTTATTCGCCGCCTCGAGTTGCACCGTTCGTTCGGCGACCCGTTGTTCGAGCGTCGCGTTGAGTTCGCGAATTTCGCGCTCGCTTCTGATTCGATTGGTGATATCGCGAATATATCCGGCCAGCCCATCGGCAAACGGATAAATCCGCATATCGTACCACCGCCCATTGACGCTCGAACGCAACTCCAACGTTACCGGCTTACGGGTTGCGAGCGCTTCTTCAAAGGCAGCGCGCACCATACTCTGTGACGCAGGCTCGACAAAGTCGAACATCGGACGTCCGATGAGTACGTCTTTTTTCGCGTGGTAAAACTGGGCCAGCCGCTCGTTCACGTAGATGATATGCATCGCTTTATCGACTGCGACGAACGCGTCGGTAATGCTGTCGAGAATTTCGCGGGTCTGTGCGGTGGCGCGCGCGCTATGGAAAACTTCGGCAATCGTGGTCGCGACGCTCTCGATGAAGCGCTGCCGCGATTCATCGAAATAGTTCGCGCGCGGGCTACCGACCACGATCATTCCGATCGGTTCGCTTTCTGTGCCGATCGGAATGCAGGCAACGGACTGGATTCCCTTTGCCATTCGCGCACGCGCATCGAGGAGCGGGGCATCCTCTGAAAGATCCTCGACGACGATCGCTTCGGCGCGCCGAATCTGCGCCGAGCCGGCAAAATCGAGCGTCTCGCCGTCGGAGATCGGAGCGGCGACCGCTTCGCCGAGTTCGCCGACGCGTTCGTAGCGGTCGAGCGAGGGGCGATAGCGATACATTTCTGCAGCGTGAGCGTCGAGGTAGGTGCAGAGCAACTCCAACGCATCCTCACTCACACGCGCGAGCGAGGCTTGCGAGAGTGCGAGGCGGCCGAATTCGATGAGCGCAGCCTGCTGGTTGCTCCGCTCGGCCATGACGCGCTCGGCCTCGACCCGCTCGGTGACGTCGCGAAAATAGACCGAGATCCCGTCGGGCGCGGGGAATGCCTTGACGTCGAACCACAGATACGAGGTCAGCGAATACGCGACGAAGGAGGTCGGAGCGCCGGTATCGAGTGCCTTTTGATACTGCTCTTCGAAAATCGAGTTCGCGAAGGTCGGGAAGAGATCGCGTACCAGCACCCCAACCACATCGCGCCCGACCGCCCCCAAAAGGCGTTTCGCCTCACCGTTCATGAAGCGAACGCGCATCTCGCGGTCAAGCACAAAGAAACCATCGGTGATGCGTTCGAGAACCTCACCGAGATCGACGGGTAGCGTGTGACTTTTGGCGGCTCCCATCCTATGCCCGCGCTTCCGTTTCAAGCGCGACCCTCCCTCCGGAGGTGTTAATCTTTTTTTGAACCGCTCCGGAGTAATCTTCGAAAAAACGCTTCGTCGATGCGTGCCTCAGCGATGTTCTGTATCGGGTTTGTAAAGACGATCCGCTTCGGGCTGAAAGCGAAGCGCCAGGGAGTTGATGCAGTAGCGCGTTCCCTCTTCGCCGGGTCCATCGTCGAACACGTGCCCGAGATGCGAATCGCAGCGCGCGCAGCGAACCTCGGTGCGCATCATTCCGTGACTACGATCCTCCAGCAAGCGGACGCACGCCAACTCCTCCGGGCGGGTAAAACTCGGCCACCCGCAATGCGATTCGAATTTCGCGTCGGCGGTGAAGAGCGCGGCACCGCAGCCGCCGCAGAGGTAGCGTCCATCGGCATCGACGGCGAGCAGCGAGCCGCTAAACGGGCGCTCCGTGCCGGCCTCACGCAGGACGTGGTAGCGCTCGGGACCGAGAAGGGCACGCCATTCGGCGTCGCTACGGTGAATTTCCGGTGATGGCGATTCGTGCATACGTCTACGAAGAACGTTGCGGCGCGCTCGGCGGATGCAGATGATCCGCGCAACTGCGCGCGAAGCTGGAGCCGTTGATGGGGATTGAACCCATGACCTCGTCCTTACCAAGGACGTGCTCTACCACTGAGCTACAATATTTTACAAGGGTTTCCGTCTCTTTATGTTGTCGTGAGTAGTTACAAGTTAAACAGGGTTGGTGGGCCAAATGTGGGCCAATTTTTGGCGAGCGCGCTAACCCGTTGGCGATCCTCAACGGCATGAAGACGGGGGGGGGGAATCTCCGCCTCTTGTCTCCACCTTTTCCCTCCGCCTTTGGTCTCCAACCGTCCGGCGCGGGCGCCGGGGTCGCTCCGCTCTGCTCTGCTCACGAAACGCCGCTCTGCTCACTGCTCAGTATATAAGAGCGTGAGCGAAGCGGTGAGCAGAGCGTGGGCGCAACGATGGCACCGGATCGGTTAGGTCTTCCTCGGAAGCACCGTAAAAGAACGCCCTCTCGTGATGCCAAGCCAGAGACAGGTTCCGTCCGTGAACCCCAGGCGCAATTCTTCCCCGCAGTACGAATCGCTGGTGAAGGCTTTGGAGACACTGCACGTCGCGATCGTTTTCCCGCCGGATTTGACGAGGACTTCTTTGGCAGTGATCTCCTCCAGCAGGCGTTCTTCGTCACCCACGCTTTTCGAGCACCTCCTCGATCGTAAGACGTTCGCGGCTGTTGGGTTGTCTGAGCAGACCTTGCGTGAGGGCTTCTTGTTCGCGAGGATCGAGTTTCGCGAAGTTCACCTTCTTGATGCGTTCAACGAGCTCTGCGTCAACGTCGCTCGCCTGTGGCGAGCGCTCGAAATCGCGGATCATCTGGTCGATAGGGTCGAGCAGCATTATTCGCCTCCTTTGAGCAGTGCGCGCACGTCGCGCTCCGAGCCTGAATTAATGAGCGCTAGCTGTCGATAGCCGTCCGCGATGGTTGCGAGGTCGGCCCTGAGCCTTTCGGGTACGCCTGAGGTCGCGAAACGCGAGATTCCCGACTCGATCTCAGCCATGCG
>JAJXXM010000087.1 GCA_021781095.1 bacterium | reverse complement strand
GGCCGTAATTCGGCGTGGGTGGCGCTGGAGGGCGAGCCCGGAATTCGGCTGGCGCAGATTCGCCGCAGTAGCGGCGCGCGTTCGATGCCGGTGCCCGGGGATCGCGTGCGCGTCAGCCCGCTCGACGATGCCGTCGTGGTGATCGATGCGATCGAGCCCCGGGATCGGTTGCTCGCCCGGCGCACCGTTGGCGGGCGGGAAAAGGCGCTCGCCGCGAACGTCGAGTTGCTGGTAACGGTTACCTCGCTCGCCGCCCCGCCGCCGCGAACGATCGTGCTCGACCAGTTGCTGGTGTACGCGCACTTCGAAGAAATTGCGGCGCTGGTCGTGTTCACCAAAGCCGATATCGCCGAGAGCCCGTCGGCGTTGCCGGCGCTCTACAGTTCGCTGGGCTATCGCTGCCTGTCGATCGACGCCAAGCACGGCGGCGGCATCGAAGAATTTCGCGGCGCGCTCGACGGATCGCGCTCGCTGCTGGTCGGCGTCTCGGGGGTCGGGAAATCGAGCATCTTCCGCTGGATGGGCGGCGAGAACGAGATCGGCGATCTCTCACGCTTCGGCTTGGGGCGCCAAACGACGACCGCCGCGCGGCTGGTACGGCTCGACCCGGGGTTTCTCATCGATTCCCCGGGCGTCGCCGATTTCGGCTTAGGGGCGGTGACGCCGAGCGAGTTGGCGCCTGCGTTTCCCGAGTTCGTCGCGGCCGGGCGCTGCCGCTTCACGGACTGCTCGCACCGCAACGAACCCGACTGCGCGATTCGCGCAGCCGTCACACGCGGCGAGATCGCCGCTTCGCGTTACGAGAGCTACACGCAATTCCTCAGCGAGGAGTCGCGCTAATGCAGGTTCTCGAAGCAGGTGCGCTGATCGACCTCCCTGATCGTGTTGTTGTCTTCGACGACGAGGACTGCATAGCCGTAGGGGATGCCCTTGGAGTTGCAGAGATGCGGATGGAACAGGAAGTCGTGCAAGTTCCCGCCCATCGGAGCCCCGGCGCGGCGATATACGCGCAACTGGTAGGGTGAACCAGCAGCAAAGCAGCAGGCATCGGTAACGAACGTATGGCCCGGGGGAATTTTGGCGCGCTCGATCGGATGCCCCGTGTACCAGGCGTGCTCGAGAAAAATGTTAATCTCATCGTGCGTGTTGTTACGAACGACGATCGCACCGTTGTGCAGGTTGACCGCGAGCGCCGGACGCGCGATTAACAGGATCGCCGCGACGGCCGCAGCGAGGAGTAATGGAAAACGCTTCACTTTTGATCCTCCTTAAAAGTGGCTCGCTTCGGTAGCGTCGTTGAATTTAGACGCTGCACGGCTCGAGTCATTCAACGCTCAAACCCTGAACGCGGGCTCCGGCTTGGGGCGCCAAGCGAGCGCCTGCGGTTTTTGAGCGAAAACTGATGGCGCGGAGGCACGCGGTCGCGTACAGTAGGCGTCATGCTTCGTGGACTTTGTGCGTTGCTCGTGCTGCCGTTGGTTTTTCTTCCGCTCTCCGCGGGGGCGGCGATCGACGTTCGCACGCACATTCCCGCAACCGCGTTCGTTGGGACGACCTCGGCACCGAATGCAGCGGCGTGGAGGACGGGCGCCTTACCGGGGAGCCGATTTACCGATATCGTCACGCGTGCGCGCGCGGGTGCGGGGCTTGCGGTGAAGACCAGCCTGCTCTACGACAACCGGAACCTCTACGTTCGCTTTCAGGTCGACCAGCGCGGCGTGCCGATAACGGCGACGCAACGGACCGACGACGTCGGCTTTGGGACCGACGATTTCGTCGGCATCGGGATCGACCCGAGCGGCGACGGCTCGCGCGTCTACTTCTTTGAAGTGACGCCGGCGGGGGTGCGCTACCAGCAGGCATCGGAGAACGCGCGCTACCGCCCGCACTGGCAGGCGAGTGCGAGGATCGGGAAGGGTTCTTGGAGCGCTCGGATGCGGATTCCGCTCTCCGCGCTCGGGCTCTCGGGCAACGCGCAGCAGAGCTGGCGGATCGATATCGTGCGCTCGATCGCGGCGACGAGCCGCCGCTTTACCTGGGCGTACAACGGCTTGATGAACGACGGCCAATTCGGCCCGTGGCCGGATTTCACCGACGCGCGCTTCTGGCCGACGTGGGGGCCGCTGCATTTCGCGCATCGACGCGCCGCGGCGCTCCCGAAGCCGCGCATTAGCCTCTATACGCTCGAGAGCGTCGGGAGCGACCGGAACCAGTTCGAGCAGACCGATGGATCGTTCGCGCCGCAGGGCGTGCGCACGGCGGGGATCGACGTGAGCATTCCTATCGCGCCGACGATGCATTTTGTCGGCACGTTGGCCCCGGACTTCTCCAACGTCGAGGTCGACCAACAGACGATCTCCCCACAAGAATTTCGCCGCAATCTCAACGAGTATCGCCCGTTCTTCTCCCAGGGTGCCTCGTTTATCAATAACGATGCGGGCGGGAGCAACATCGAGACGTTCTATTCGCCGGGGATCGGCGCGTTCGATCGCGGTGCGAAAGTGGAGGGAACCTACGGGCTCCAGCAACTCGGCGTGCTCTCGTTCCGCGGATACAACCAACTTACCGGCGATACCATCGACGACACGGCATTCGGGATCAAACACGCGCTTCCCGATCGCAGCTTTCTCTGGTGGGCGAACGGCGTGCTCGCGCACCACAGCATCGCCGGGAGCGATGCAACGGTGCAGATGGGGACAGGCGGCCGCAATCCGCGCACCGGGTTCGTGTGGGCGGTCGATCATTCGTTCGAGCGCGGAACCTGGCTCTCCAATGGCATCGCGCATGCGAGCAATGCGTTTCTCGACGTGCATAAACCGAACTACGAAGTGAACGTGGGATACCAAGATATCTCGCCGACCTACGATCCCATCGACGGGTTCCTCAACGATGCCGACGTTCGCGGATTCAACGCGTTCACGTTTCTCAGCGGGCCGACGAAGGGGTTACGGCACTTAGGCCTCTTTCTCAATGCCGACCGGTATCTCGATGCGTCGGGCGCGGTGCATCAGGCCGATTTCGGCCTTGGGCTCAACGTCACGACGAAGTTTGGGCTCTCGGTGAACGGGCTCGGGCCGAATATCAGCGAGCTGCGATCCTACGATGTCTTCGCCGGCCCGGGTTGCAGTGGAGCGATTATCGGAACGTCGGGCTTCGGCGGCTTTCCGTGCTATGCCGGCGGCGATACGCAGCAATATAACGCGATGGTGCTGCCGGTGGGATACCTCGACGGATCGAGCACGCCGACCGATGGGACGCTTTCATGGGGAACCTTCGGAACTGCGTACCTGCACCAATACTCGCTCGTCACCTCACGACCGCTCGGGCGACTGCTCACGCTCTCGCTCGAATACGATGGCACCTTCGAGCGCGATCTTCTGCTGGGGACGCCGAACTCGCAGTGGTTGCGCCGGGTGACGATCGGCGCGAACCTCACGCGCCGGTCGAACCTGACCGCGTCGCTGCGATCGATCAACGGTTACGGCGGCTTTGCGACCCAAACCGGCACCAACATCGCGTTCGCCTACCATCGGAGCTTCGCCCACGGCGACCTCTATCTCAACTACGGCACGCCGGCGGCCGGAACGACGCTCCACCGCTTTATCGTCAAATATGTGTTTCGCGTCAGCGGCGAAGCGGGGAGCTAAGCGGCGGCGACTCCTCCGCCTCGCTTCTGGGCCGCAATCTCGATGCTAGGCGAAAACTGTCAAGGGAAGCGAGTCGGCTTCGCGTTGTCGCTCCTTCCTGAACGAAGCGCCCCTCTCACCGCTTGTCCTGATTCCCGTTTTTATTCTCATCGCTGCCCCGATGTTGATCTCCTGGGACGTCGGTCCGCGATCCCCACGGTGTTGGCCAATCTCTCTGCCACGTAAAATGTGGCTGGGCTGCAAGCAACGCGTAGTAGCGCCATCGAATTCCCATAACGATGAGGGCGCACGTAATTGCCCCAGCAAACCATACGTTAGATTTCAGACCAGAATGGTAATGCGCGGCCATTTCTCCAAACGGGAAGAACGAGGCTGCCAGTGAGATGTGAAGAAGACGCGGGAACCACGGGAGCCCCCGCGATCCGTACACGCCGACTGTAGTACAGATCACGAACCCTATTATCGAATCCGGAGTACGAAGTACATCGAAAATGGTGCTGCTCATCTTGGAACGCCCTTTACGTGCCCGCGCGTTTTTGGCGGACTCGCGCCTTTCCCTCCGAGAAGTTGAAACCCATATGATGCTGAGCCGCCTGCTTGCGGTGTGGTCAGCATAATTTCATTTGATTGTCCAGAATTATTATGCGAATGCGCAACGCCGATAACCCATCCTGCTGCAAATCCCGTGCTCTCTTTACTTAATACACCCGACGTGGTATGTCCTGGTTTGGCCGTGGCGACTCCAATCCCAACTGAACCGCCGAAGCCAGCTCCCTTAATTGATATTCCTGGTTTACTCAAACCAAACGAGCCGCCGAGCGAAAAAAAGAGCGCCGGCGCGGTCGACACGGTAATTGAAGCGTTTACGCTAATGAATTTCGATAAGCCTCCAAATGCCTCGGCCTTAACGAAAATATCCGAATTCGGCTTACCCTTTACGGAAGGCGGCGCAATATTCCCCTGGCACCCTACGCAAAAACCCTCATATCCGCTAGGATCTGAATACGCGACCGGATTATTATCGTTCCACATGTAGCCTTGCTGCGATGTCGGGTCCGATACCACGCCGGCGTAGGCGTCGGGGGTGGTCCATTGCGCCGACCCGGGATCGTAAGCGCGCACGCCTTGGATCGTGGTCATGCCGATTTGATAGCCATCGGCGCGCGGTTGCGAAACCTGCACGTCGATCGGGGTTCCACCGACGTTGGATGTTCCGCAAACCTTATTGAACGGCGATCCACCGCATTCCAGGCGCGTGCCGCTCTCATCACGGAAATTAACGCTGAGCCTTGCTCCACCGGCGAACGTGCTCGGCACGTAGGTGGCGAAGTTTCCTATGAATACCTGGTCAACGCCGTTTGCGCCAGCGGTCCCTAAGCCGTTCACGTAATTCGATGAAGTATACGCGACGGCATTGCCGTCCCAGTGTAAATACTCATGAACCGTATCGCCGTTAAGAGCGCTCCCGAGCGTCGAAGAGTAGACATCGGTGACCGCGATTGGATGCCCGTTGGGGCCCCAGGTGTCGCTTTCATTCGTGCCGCTCGGCAACGGCGCCGTTGAATCGCACGATATTCCAGTTTGGTTTAGTCCGGATAGGCGCGTCACAACATCGTGCGCCACGGTATGATTGTCGACATCGTATTGATAGGTCGTCAATTCCTGCTCGGACCCAGAGCAAACGGCGCCGTATTTCCCCGTCCAGTGGATGGCACGGGTTTGTGTCGTTCCAGTGAGGTCGCCTCGCACGTTATAAGACGCGGTTCCATTACCAAAGACTGGGTTCATGTATGTGCCGGTGTTGGCAGTATCAACACGCGGATCGGGCCCCAGGAGCGCTCCCGTGCGCGCGTCCCAATCGCTGGATTGTGTCGGGAGGGACGCATTTGGCAAGGGTGTCGTCGCGACGAGGTGACCGTTTGCGCTCTGTTGCGTTATGGCGGCCGTTGCAGTAGTCGGCGTCGGATTGTAACTGTGGACGAGTTCGCCACGGAGGTTATAGGTGTAGCTCGTGGACTCGGTTGTGGAGTTCGGGATTGCCGTTGTGAACCCGAGAAGCTCTCCCGCCGCGTCGTAGCTATAGCCGGAAGAGGTGATCGCTCCCGGTGTCGTGGTCATTGCATTTGGATACGACAACGCATCGACGCGCCCAAACGCATCGTAGCCGAACGATTCGATGCCGCTGGGCGTATCGAAGGTTTCCAGCCTGCCGGCCGGGCTATACTGCCAGGTGAACGTGTAGTTGTGCGCATCGCCGACAAACGTTTGCGTCTGCAACTGCCCGTCGGCACTGTAGTCGTAGCCCTGCGTGTAGGTTGCTGCGCCGGAGGGAATCAATTCCATCGAGGCGCGCATTCCGTTGGGATAATAGCTGTACGAAATCGTCCCGGCGTTGTCGAGTGCTGAGGGTTCGACCGTCTGCGTGACGCGGCCATCGGCGTCGTACGCCCACGTCTGCATCCCTACCGGATTGGAGATATCGGTCGGCCGCCCATCAGCATCGTACGAATATTGACGATAGAGCACGGGTGCCGGCTGAAAGAGGGTTTTCTCCGTTTGCAGTAGCGAGCGGCCCAAAGCGTCGTACGAGACGTACGTATGGACGCTCCCGTCGGCGTTGGTCACTTGCCCCAACAGCCCGGCTTCGCCGCTCTCATCGTAGGTGGAGGTGGTGTGTTCGACGACCGCCGGGCAAAGCACCGGGCCCGTCCCGCCAGCAGCGTACTGATCGGGGCAGACCTCCGTCGTCATCTTATCGACGAGTCGATCGAGTGCATCGAATGCCTGCCCTTTGATCGGCTCCCAATGCGGGCCGGAGACCGGCGTCGAGGTGGTTGATTCGAGATAGCTCTGCGTTTGATAAAGATTGCCGTGCGCGAAGAAACTCGCGCCGTCGAACGAGACCGCGGCATTCTGCGAGAGGTCGTAGAGATAGCGCGTGCGCCACGGAAAGGGATAGAAATCATTCTCGTTCCCGGTTTGAAAGGGTACCATGCCCGGAGTGAGCGCGCTCTCGTACGGCTCTTGTACTTCCACGAGCCGATCGGCGGCATCGTACCAATTCAGCGTCGTCGCCACTTCGTTGTTGTTGCCGCGATAAGCGGTGGAACTCACCGCATTGCCGTCGGCATCGTATACCACCGTCGATGCGTACGCCCCCGGAGATCCTTGCGGGTTGCACTGCCCGCTGCCATACGCTGCGGCATACTCCGCAGGCGTCTCGGTCGCAGCGACCTGTCCGTCGGGTTCGTACCACGTACAGGTCGTCGGATTCCCCGCATCGGGATCGATCGTCGACGTCTGGCGATTGAACGTATCGTAGGTAAGCCGCCAGGTACCCGCGCCCTTATTGTAGCTCGCAAGCGTTCCGGTGGGATTGTAGGTAAAGGTTTGCGTCGGCGTGAGCGTGCTGCCGTTCATCTGCCCAAAACTTGCACCCGTTACGGTGAGTGGTTCGCCATAGCTATCGTAGGTCAACGACGTTTGATAGCCCGTCGGCGATATTTCGCTCACGAGTTTTCCGTACGGCTCCGCCGGATCGGAATAGTCGTACGTGTAGCGCGTTGCGCCGAGTTGTGACGAGCAGGTCGTCACACCCGAGGTCCACACGTACTGCGGATCGCAGGATGCGATGAGATTGCTGAACGCATCGTAGCTGTAGCGCGCGACAGGGCGGCCGCTGCCGAGACTCGTGCTCACCGGTGGTTCCTGCACCCAAATCGTGTTGCCGTTGCTATCGTATCCGTAATCGGTCTCGTTCCCGCGTGCATCGGTTGCGGCGACCAGGTTGTTGTCGGCATCCCAGGCTGCGCTGCCGGTGAGCCAGAGGCTTCCCGTCCAATGCGCGCTCGCGGTAACGCGTCCGACGCTATCGACCGTCCATTTCGAAGCGTGCCCATCGGAATCGGTGAACGCAACGTTCGCCGTCCCCAGACCCGTAAAGGTCGCGCTCTGCCACGCTTGCACGCCGCTGGCGATGCCGGGTTGCAACGGTGTGTTGGTGCCGTCGTTCGGCGTGAAGTTGGCAACGCCGACGTTCACGACGGTCGTAACGGCCATACCCGTATAGCCGAACTGCACGGAGTCGCCTTGCGTGGCGCTGCCGCTGCTGCGCACGCTCTCGACGTAGCGCGGGCTCTCGACATCGGTGAGTTGGTGGTTCGCTGCGTAGCCGTAGGTCGAGGGGCGCACGCCGCTCCCGTTGCTCGGGCTGTCGACTTCGATTAAATTGCCCGTTGCATCGTAGCCGTAGGTGATGCTTACCCCGTCGGGGCGTTGTAACGCCGTCAGCTCGTCGTGTCCGTTCACCAAACCGAACGTCAGCGTGAGCGCTTGCCCGTCGGAGTGCGTCACGACGATCTGCGTGAGATTCTGCGAATTGGTGGCGTTGCCGCCCGCCCAGCTATAGCTGAAGTTGAGCGCGTTGTTGTAATTGCGCGCTTCGATCTGGCAGACGCGTCCCCAATACGCACTCGGCGTTCCACAGGCCGCAAAGGGCGCCCAGAAGTGATAGCGCGTGCCGCTCTTCTTCGTCCAGAAATAGCCGCAGCCGCCATCCCAGGTCAGCTTGCTATGCACGCCGGGAGGCGGATTCCAGCCGCCGCTGCCGTTGGGCGTATAGTCGTAGCGCGTACCGTCGATGTCCCACACCGTGACGGTGTCGGTCGCGGCAACGTAGCTCAGATGTGCGTCGAACGTGTTGGTCCAGCCGTTGCCGAACGCCGAAGGCTCGCCGCCGTCGCTGCCGAGCGTATCGTGCGTGCTCTGCGAGTTATACGTGCGCCGGAATGCAAGGTCGATGCCGCGCTCGGGGACATCGACATCATCGGCTTGCACGACGAGATTGCCGCTGCCGACGTTGACCATCCACTTGCCTACCCCCGGTAGGGCGCCTTCTTCGTAGGTCCACCAGCGATTGATGCCGGGGCGCAGCACGGGTGCCGGCGTTGGCGTCGCCGTGGCGACGGGCGCCGGCGTCGGCGTTGCCGGAATCGGCGTCGGTGTTGCAATCGGTTTGGGCGTCGCCGTCGGTGCGGGGGTCGGCGTCGCAATCGGCTTGGGGGTCGCCGTCGGCGCTGGGGTCGGGCACGTGTGCGTGAGATAGCATGGTGAAATCACCTGCGGGCGCACGTATGCCGACGTTCGGCGCGGCATCGCCGTCCGCATCGCGCGCGGATCGCGAATCGCTCCCATCTGCGCGCGTACGGGCAGCGGCGCGTAAACCCGCGATCCGTAGCGCACTTCCGGTTGCACGATCCGCGCACGCGTGACATTCGGTTGCATCAGCGCGCGATTCACGCGCACGATCGTCGGCGCCGGTGCGTGCATCGCAGTCCAGCGATTCCCTTGCCCGTCGAGCATCGCCACCAATTCCGAGCCGCGCACGGCATCGAACGCCGGCGCGAGTGCTGCGGCGATGGCGCTACCCAGCGGTGGGGCGGCAGCGGAGGAGTGCGAGGCCGCGAGTGCCGAGGCCCCCGACGATTCCAAGCAAAGAGCGGTGAAGAGTAGACCGGCGAGCCAACGACGCATAAAAAACGAGCGCTCCAAAAAGAGTGGGGTGATGGTAGTTCCGGGCGCCCGATACAGCGAGCGCTCGGTCGAGTCCTTTAGTAAAGCAAGCTAGCGATGCAAAATATTCACCGGAATCGCAATCTGCGCCGCCGTGCCGTCGGAACGGAGCGCCCGCAATTGAAGGATCACGCTGCGCTGCCCCTGCGCCATCCCGGCGTTAAAGGCAAAACTCCCCTGCCAGGTCGCGGGGCCGACTCGGCTCAGCGCGGTCGTCATGCCCGCGGTGCCCAGGGTTACTTTCGTGACGTTGGTCGTCACGATCGCCGAGACGGTGACGAGTGTGCCGGCGTCAAGCACCGTCGGCGAGAGCGTCGCATAAAAAATCCGCGGCGCATCACCGGGGCCCGCAAACGCGTTCTGCGGCGGCGCACCATACGTAAAGACGTTGGCTTGCGCGAACGCCGAGGGCGTCGGCGCGGGTACCGCGCTCGGCGAGCCGCTCGGCGAAGCGCTCGGCCACACGCTCGGCGCAACCAGAGCGCTCGGGCGTGGCGAGGGAGCGGCGTGCGGGGCGCCTCCGGTCCCCGGAAAGCGCGTCGAGGGCGGCAACGTCGGCAGCGGTTGCGGCGTGGGAATCGGCAGCACCGCTTGCGGCGGAGCGCTCTGCCCGGCGCGCACGATATGCGGCGTCACCACGATCACCAACTCGTTGCGCGAATAACTGACATCGGAGCTATCGAAGAGTTTCCCGATTAACGGCAGCTCCCCGAGCACCGGCACTTTGGTGACCGACCGTTGCGTCGCTTCCTGAATCAACCCACCGATCACCAGCGTTTGATTGTTGCGTAGCTCCACCACCGTCTGCGTATCGCGCGTCGCGATCTGCGGCACGCCGTTGAGCAGCCCGGTCAAGCTGTTCACCACCGGGTGCAGCGCGACCGTGATCAATCCCGTCGGCCCAACGATCGGCGTGATATCCAGGCTCACCCCGGTATTAAAGGTCTGCAACTGCTGCGTCACCGGCGTGCCGATCGACCCGGAGGTCTGCGTTAATATTGAAATCTGATCTCCGGCGTGAATGCTCGCCGTGCGCCCGGAGAGCGTCGCAATGCGCGGATCGGCAAGCACGCGGGCGTTGCCGTCTTGCACCAGCGCGTTGAGCGTTGCGGTAAATTGCAACGGCGTACGCGTGAGCGCTTGAACGCCGCCGATGCGCCCGGGTAATCCCGTCGTGGGATCGCTCGGCGGGGTCATCTCGGTATAGGTGGTAAAGACTGCCGGCGAGAGCGTTAACCCTAAATTGCGCGCGACGTTCTCGTCGACTTCGAGCACCTCGGTATCTAATTCCACCAGCGGTTTGGGCGCGTCGAGTTGTGCGATCAGCGAACGCGCCATCGCGATGCTTGCGGGATTTCCCGATAGCACGATCTGGTTCGAGTTCTGCGGAACCGCGAGGTGCAGATCGGGCGCGAGCGTTCCCAATGCCTGCTGCACGGCCGAAGCGATGTCGCTCGCCGATGTCGAGGGAGCGTCGTTGAGCCCCGGCATCGCGGCATCGAGCGTAACCACGGCCACGTTGCCACCGCCGTACGCCGGGGTTGCGCCGGGCAGGCCGGTCCCGCTGGTTCCCGCTCCATCGAGCTGGGCGATCCCCGCAGCGATGCGTTGTTGATCGCGCGCCGTGGCAGTCACGGAGAGCGCGTTGAGCGATGCGTCGACGACGACGTACGCGTGCGGAAATGCCTTTCGCACCAACGCACCCACCGAGGCAGCAGCGACGGCATGGAGCCGATAGATCTGCGTGTAGCGCGTCATTCCCGCAGGGCGATCGAGCTGATGCGCGAGCGTCTGCGCGGCGGCGAGATCTTCAGGAGCACCGCGGAGCAAAATCGAGCTACCCGAGATCATCGCGCGAACGCGGGGATACGCGCGCTCGACCGCGCGCGCGACGCTGCGCGGATTGCTAGCGAGCACGCGCACCGCCGCGGCGGCGACGGGTGCAGGGGCCGGCGTCGCCGGAACGCTATCGAGTCCGTGGAGCACCGCTTCGAGTTCGGTGAGTGCGTGCGGATCGGCGCGCACTAATAGCTTCGATCCTCCGGCTACCGCAATCGAGGCATGCGGAAAGACTCGTCGCAATTGCGCGGCGACCGTAGCGGCACGGCCGTGCTCGAGCGGCAGCACTTCGGTACGCATGGCGCGCGGATCGCGCACGTCGATCCCAGCAATAACCGCGCGCATTGCGTCGAGATCGCTCGGGCGCGCGACCACCACCACCGCATTGGCAGCGCTATCCACGCGCACGCGCGCATGCGGATACAAACCATGAAGGATGGTTGCCGCGCGCGAAGCGGAGATGGCGTGCAGTGCAAAGACCACCGCTTGCGATTGCACGCGCGGCACCGCAGCGCGCGACGGCGGCTCCGGGACCAATGCCAAAAGCAGCGCGGCGCAGCTAAGTGCAGCGCCGACGCGAGAAACCCACGAGTCGACGCGCAAAAAGCGCCGACGAGAACATCGCTCCATTGGCGGCGCGCACCTTGGCGCCCCCAGTCGGGAACCCCTTTACGTTCCCTGAACATTAACCGGCTCCGACTTTTGGCGTACCGACGCGCCTAGACCCGGGCGCCCCCATGTGGTATGCTACCCTGCGTTCCCGCACACGCGCTTTTTCCGTTTCAACCTAAGGAGTTTTCGTAGTGCCCAATATCAAGGCGGCCGAGAAGTGGACCCGACAGTCGGCGACCCGCACGACGCGCAACAAAGATACCAAGACCCGCCTGAAGAGCGCCTATAAGAAGGCCGTGGCGGCGAAGGACGAGGCACTCACCAGAGAGGTTGAGGGCGAGTTCGATCGCGCGGCCAAGCGCGGCATCATCCACCCCAATAAGGCTGCCCGCAAGAAATCGCGCCTCGCGAAAGCGGTGAAAGCTGCCGCCGTCGTGCCGACCAAGGCCACGAAGGCGAAAGCGAAGCCCGCAAAGAGCACGGCCGCCAAGCGCGCCGCTGCAGCGAAGAGCAAAGCCGCGAACGCCTAATCGGCGCGACGCAGCTGCATCGTGTCGCGACGAATCGATCTCACCCCGCCGGAGGATCGTCGCGACGCGATCCCCGATGATCCTCGAGCGATCTTCCTCACCACGATGGCGCGCGAACTGCACCGCGCCGGGGTCGCGACCGATATTTTAGAGAGCACCGTCGGCGGTATCGCACAAGCGATCGGCCTGCCGGTGCAAATTTTTGCTCTCCCCACCTACATCACGTTGGCGATCGGGTCGAACCTGCACCAGCACGTGGTGATGCTGCGCGTCGCACCGGGCACCGTCGACCTCCGCAAAATCGCGATCCTCAATCTCATCTTCGACGATCTCGTCGCCGGGAAAATCGATTTTCGGAAAGCGAGCGCTTTGCTCTCCGATATCGACAAGCGCTGGCCGCGCCATCGCGCGCGCTACGACGTGCCGGCGCTGGCGATGGTCGCACTCGGCGTTGCGGTGCTGCTCGGCGGCGGCGTGCGCGAGATGATCGTGGCAACCGTCATCGGCGCGTGCGTCGGCGCGATCTCCGCGCTCGGTCGCCGCGTCGCGCTCGTCGGTCGCCTCTTCGAAGTGATCGCCGCGTTCGTCAGCACGCTCATCGTCGCGCTCGGCACGCACATCCTCGGCCCCACCAACGTGCTCATCGCCATCGTCGCGGGCGTCGTCGTGCTGCTGCCGGGGTACTCCCTCACGCTCGCGCTCTACGAACTCGCGAACTCCAATCTCGTCGCGGGCACCGCGCGCTTGGGGAAAGTGCTCTCGACGCTGCTCGCCCTCGCCTGCGGAGCGCTGCTCGGCTTTGCGGTGGTCGGCCCGTCGCTGCTCAACACCGGCAACGTCGCCACCTCGCCGGTCCCCGGCTACACGTGGTTCATCGCCGCCGCGCTGATGTCGATCGGGCTCGCGATCGATCTCGATGCGCGCATTAAAGATTTCGCGTGGGTCTTCGCCGCCTGCGCCGTCGCGCTGCTCGTTTCGCACGTGCTCGCGCTCTCGCCGCTCCACCCCATCGCCCCATTTATCGCGGCGTTCGCATGCGGAATCATCGCGAGCCTCGCCGCGCGCTGGCTGCGCGTCCCGCAGCCGATCATGCTGGTGCCCGCATTGCTGGTCTTGGTGCCGGGAAGCATCAGCTACGAAAGCGTGCTCTTCGCATTCCGCAGCCAAGTCAATATCGCCGTCACCTCCGCGGCGAACGCGGCGATCGCCGCCATCCTGTTGGTCGCCGGGCTGCTGCTCTCGCAGCTGCTCATTCCGTCATCGCCGCTGCTCGCCAGCGAGAATCTCGGCCGCTTGCGCTAGCGCCTTACGCGTCGACGACGGTGACGAGTTGCGTCGAGCGATCCTCGCGCGCGATCGGCAGAATGAGGTCGCGCACCGCGTTGCGCAGCAGCGGCCCGGATTCGGCGAGCAACGCGATGCGAAAGCGCCAGCGATCGTTCAGCCGCGCGATCGGGTAGGGCGCCGGCCCCCGCACGTCGATCGTCGTCCGTTCGCGCAGCACCGTCGCATAATGCGTCGCGAGCGCGTGCGTGCGCTCCTTATCGAGCCCGATCACGCCCAAATAGAGCATGCGGCGCGCGGGTGGGAAGCCGAGCTCTTCGCGTTCGCGCAGCCCTTCTTCGACGAACTGCCGCGCGTCGCTCTGCAGTAAAGCCGCGATGGCGGGGTGCTCGGGCGAATAGGTCTGTACGATCGCTTCGCCGGCCTGCGAACGTCCGCTGCGCCCGCAGACCTGCACCAGCATCTGATAGGTGCGTTCGGCGGCGCGAAAATCGGGCGCGTGCAGGCCGAGATCGGCGGCGATCACGCCCACCAGCGTCACGCGTTCGAAATCGTGCCCCTTCGCGATCATCTGCGTGCCGACCAAAATGTCGCCGGCCTCGATAAACCGGTCGATAATGCGGGCGTGCTCGCCGACGCGGGTGGTGGTGTCGCTATCCATGCGCAGCACGCGCGCTTGCGGAAAGAGCCGCGCCACTTCCTCGACGACGCGTTGCGTGCCGATGCCGAATTCCGCGAGCGAATCGGCGCCGCAATGCGGGCAGCGTTCGGGGATCGCGCTGCGATAATCGCAATAATGGCAGCGCAGCAGCCCATCTTGCCGGTGCACGGTGAGCGTGACGCTGCAATGCGGGCACTCCGGGGCTTTCCCGCAGCTGCGGCAGAGCCAGGCGCGCGCGCTCCCGCGCCGGTTGACGAAGAGCAAGCTTTTCTCG
>JAJXXM010000261.1 GCA_021781095.1 bacterium | reverse complement strand
GTACGGGCACTCGACAACGTCACGCTTGAAATCGCGAAAGGGGACTTCCTCTTTCTCGTCGGCAGCTCGGGAACGGGGAAATCGAGTCTGCTGAAGTTGCTCTATCATGACGCGACCCCCAGCAACGGCGAAATCGTCGTGGACGGCATCCGTGTCGATAAACTCCGCGGTGCGCGCGTGGCCTCCCTTCGGCGGCACCTCGGCGTCATTTTTCAAGATTTTAAGCTCCTTAACGACAAAACGGTCTGGGAAAACGTTGCTTTTGCGATGCACGTCACCGGAGCACACACACGTGAGATCGAACGGCAGGTGCCGCGCACCCTCGATCTGGTAGGCCTCGCGCACAAAAGTCGCATGTTTCCGAGCGAACTCTCCGGAGGAGAGCAGCAGCGCACCGCTATAGCTCGGGCGATCGTCAACAATCCAAAACTCTTGCTCTGCGACGAACCGACCGGCAACCTCGACCCTGAAAATACGACCGAGATTATGGATCTGTTGTTGCGCATCAACACCAAGGGCACCACCGTCGTGGTTGCAACGCACAATCAGTCCGTCGTCGACCGGATGCGTAAACGCGTCGTTCGGCTCGAAGACGGGCGCATTTTCACCGATGAAGAGCGGGGTTTTTATTATCTTGGACTGGGGCAAGGTCAAGTTCTTTCTGGGTGAGGTGGGGCGCAATTTTACGCGCAACGCCGGCATGCAAGCCACCGCGATCGGCACCGTCGCGGTGACCGTTGTTTTATTGGGTCTCTTTCTTTTCGTGCGATTAACGCTTGCCGGAGTCGGCGATCGTCTGCTCAAGCAGATCGAAATATCGGTCTACTTTCACACCAACGCTGCTCCTGCGCAAGAAAACCACCTTCGCGCAGTATTGCGAGCGGATCGACGCGTTGCATCGTTCACCTTCGTGCCGAAGGCCGAAGGGCTCAAGCAACTGCGCCGTCAGACGCAAGGATCGATCGACGTATCGATGCTCACGCAAAACCCCCTGCCCGACAAATTTCGCGTTCGTGTAAGCGATCCATCGCAAGTTTCCGCAGTCGCCGATGAACTACGCGCCGAACCCGGGGTTGCAAACGTTATATACGGAAAAACCATCGTCGGACGTTTACTGCAACTCGGAGTAGTATTGCGAAGAGTAAGCATCGCGCTTATCGTCGCACTGCTTTTCGTAGCTGCGACCATACCTTCAAATACGATCCGGCTGACGGTATTCGCACGCCGACGCGAAATCGCGATCATGCAGCTCGTCGGTGCGACCGCCACCTATGTACGCATGCCGTTTGTTTGCGAGGGCGTGCTGCATGGGCTGCTTGGGTCGATCGTCGCGCTGCTGATTCTAGGCATCGGGAAGGCCGCGCTTTGGTCGAAGCTCGCGCTTGCGTTACCTTGGCTTGAACTCAACGCCACGCACGTAGCGCTGTTTCCGATCGCCCTGCAATTGCTGCTCGTCGGCATCGCCATCGGCGGACTTTCATCGTGGTTCTCGATTGGGCGGTATTTGCGCACATGAATCGCATCGAGGAGGCTGCCCGGCACACCATCCTCGTCGTCGACGATGACGAGCAACTTCGTTGCGTTATTTCCACGAATCTCGAGCTTGCAGGGTACAACGTCGAGCTCTCAACCGATGGTGAAGATGCGCTCGCACGCGTCGAGGATGCGCGGCCGGATCTCATCTTGCTCGACGTGCGCATGCCGCTGCTCGATGGTTTCGCGACCGCGCGTCGGTTGCGCTCGCACCCCAACCCGACGGTGGCTTCAGTACCGATCGTCATGCTTACTGCGCGTGGAGAACCCGAAGATAAAGTTCTCGGCTTCGACGCGGGCGCGGATGACTATATTACCAAACCCTTCGGCCCGGCGGAATTGCTTGCGCGCGTTCGCGCGCGCATCGTGCGCCACGAATCCGACTCCTCTCTTTCGCCGCTGACGCGACTGCCGGGAAACATCTCCATTGAAGCCGAGCTTCGGCGACGCATCTCCGGCGAACGACCGTTCGCGGTCCTCTATCTCGATCTCGATAATTTCAAAGCATTTAACGACGTCTACGGTTTTGGGCGCGGCGACGACGCAATCGTCATGCTCGCGTCGATTTCACTCGATGCCGTGCGCCGTCGCGGCAACCCCGGCGATCTACTCGGCCATATCGGCGGCGACGACTTCGTTATCCTCACCACAGCGGAACGCTGCGACGAGATCGCCAAGGTTATCCTGGAAGAGTTCGACGAGCGTGTCGCTTCGCTTTATTCTGAAAACGATCGGCGCGTAGGCTATGTCGAGACACACGACCGCCGCGGAGAGCCCGTTCGGGTGCCGCTAATGTCCGTATCGATCGCAGCGCTTTCCAACGAACACCGCAAGCTGACCGATTACGGACAGATCGGCCTCATTGCAGCCGAGTTGAAATCCTATGCAAAATCCATCGAAGGCTCGGCGTACGTGAAGGATAAGCGGCGCACGTGAGACGTTTTTCCTCCATAGTTTTGGCAGCGACGATGCTGCTTTCATTCGTTGGAGCGGGCCACACGCAAATCCAGAGGCGGATTCAGCAAGAGCGCACAAAAGCCGGCGGCCTGGCCAAGAAGCTGCAAGAGAAGCGCGCTCGTCTCAATGCGGTTTCAGCGCGCGTACACAGCCTCAAGGCGCAACTTGCTCAGACGAATGCCGCGATGTCTTCGGTGCGTTCGCAACTCGGTGTTCTTTCTTCGCAAGAACGTTCGCTGCAGGCGCGCATTTCGTGGAACTCCGTCCAACTCGCAGCTGCAAAAAAGTCGCTCGCTTTTCAAAACGGACTCTTGCGCAAGCGTCTCGTCGGCATCTATGAATACGGCGAGCCGGACTACCTGAGCGTCCTTCTCTCGGCAACATCTTTTAGTGACTTCGTGGAACGCTGGCAGGATCTCCAACTGCTCATCAAAGCGAACGAAAAGGCCGTCATCGCTCGTCGGAACGCCGAGCGTAAGGTTGCTTCCGTGCAACGCAATTTGCAACGCATGCAACTCGCTCTGCAGGCCCAACAACAGGCGCAGCAACAAGCACAAAATCGGCTTGCAGCCCTCGCCGCCGAACGCAGCAATCTCGTTGCCTTCGCCAACGAGCAGCGCCGCAGCGCCGCCGTTGAGGTGGCGACCTACGAAGAACTGACCGCCGCAGAGGAAGCGCGTCTCGAAGCGCTGATCCGTCGCCGCCAAGCGGAGATTGCGGCCGAAGAGGCGGCGCGCCGACGCGCCGAGGGAATCGCGGGAAATGCCGTCGCGCCCCACGGACCGATCCATTTCACCTGGCCCGTTACCGGGATCATTACTTCACCCTTCGGATGGCGCAAAAACCCGTTCGGGAGCGCGCCGGAGTTTCATACCGGGCTCGATATCGCCGCTCCGATGGGCACCACAATCACCGCCGCAGCTTCCGGGACGGTGATGATGGCGCAATGGTACGGCGGATATGGTAAATTTATTCTGATCGATAACGGTGACGGCTACTCCACGGCGTACGGGCATCTCTCGGCCTTTTACGTCACGGCGGGCCAACATGTGAAGCAATGGCAAGCAATCTGT
>JAJXXM010000440.1 GCA_021781095.1 bacterium | reverse complement strand
GATGGTTCGTGACGCGTTTATCGCGAACGAAGATCACACGTTTTATACTAATCCCGGAATCGATGTCGTCGGTATCATCCGCGCAGCAATCGCCGACGCGCTCCATCAACCGCTCGAAGGTGCTTCGACGATCACGCAACAACTCGCCCGCGGCCTCTTTCTCAACGACCGCATTACGATCACACGAAAAGTAGAAGAAGCCCTGTTGGCGCTGAAGATCGAACATTATTATACGAAAGATCAAATCCTCGAACGGTATCTCAACCTCATCTACCTCGGTGCAGGAGCCTATGGCGTCGATGCCGCCGCACGAACCTATTTCGGTCACAGTGTCTCGCAACTCACCATTGGGCAGGCCGCCATGATCGCCGGTGTCGTCGCTGCTCCCTCCGACTATTCGCCATTTGTCAATCTTCAGCTCGCGCGAGAACGGCAACGTCACGTACTCGGCCGCATGGTTGCAAGCGGATATATCACGCGAGCGCAAGCGCGCGCAGCATTTGCAGCGCCGCTGCATTTCGTAAAAGAGCGTAGCGCGGGGCCGCTCGGCTATCGCGCACCGTGGTTTACCACCTACGTCATCGCCCGTTTACGCCGTCTTTTCGGAAATCGTGCAGTCCGCGAAGGTGGGCTGCAAGTCTATACGAGCCTCAACCCGCGCATGGAGAGCGATGCGCAATCGGCGATCGATTGGGGGTTGCGCGCAGCGAAGGCCGAGGGCATCGGTGCGCATCAAGCGGCGCTGGTTGCGATTCGTCCATCCACCGGCGAGATCGTCGCAATGATCGGCGGGAAGAAATTCTCCGCGAACGATCAATTCAATCGGGCGTGGCAGGCTCTGCGTCAACCCGGATCGTCGTTCAAAATTTATCTCTATACTGCGGCGATGAATAGCGGCCTCTCTCCGTCAACGGTGATGGATGACACGCCGGTCACCTATCCCATGTTTGACGGAAAGACGTGGTCGCCGCACGACGACGATAACCGTTTTATGGGACCGATCACGCTTCGCCGCGCACTTGCGCTCTCGCGCAATGTCGTGGCGGTGAAGCTCGCCGACCGCATCGGGCTCGATAAGTTCATTGCCTACGCTCACGCAATGGGTGTGCGTGCCCCATTGGAGCCGAATCTTTCGTTGGCCCTTGGAACCTCGTCGGTGAGCGTCCTCGATCAGGCGAGCGGATTTCAGACCTTAGCGAATCAGGGACTCCATATCACGCCGCGCTCGATTTTGATGGTTCGCGATGCGTATGGGAACGTCGTTCTCGACGACCGAACGCCGCGCGAACGACGGGTCGTTTCTCCGGCGACGGCGTTCCTGATGACCTCGATGCTCGAAGATACCATCGCCTACGGCACGGGCGTTAACGCGAACATCGGTCGCCCCGCTGCCGGCAAGACGGGGACGACGTCGGATTTTCGCGATGCGTGGTTTGTCGGGTATACGCCCGACCTCGTCACCGCCGTCTGGATGGGCAACGACAACGATTCGCGGATGATTGAATCGTACGGCGGCAACGTTCCGGCGCGCATTTGGGCGCGCTTCATGCGCGCGGCGCTTGCCAAGACGCCGCCGCATCCATTCCTCGTTCCAAAGGGTGTCGTGAAAGAGCCGACGTGTAACGGGGGCGTCGACTTTTTCCTGGCGGGGAATCAGAAGTCCGTGCATTGCGGGCACCCGAAAGTTCTGCCGTCGCCGGCGGCTTCGGCGAGCCCGAATCCGGATGCAACGCCGCCGCCGAATACCGCGGGTGACGGAACGAATTACATCCCGCTCGGTTCGACACCGCTCCCTTCGATGACACCGGCGCCGGCGACGAGCAGCGACACCGCGCAGGGGCCGACGCCGCAGGCAAGCGCAACGCCGTGAGCGAGGATGAAAAACTTCGCGCACCGATGACCGTTGCGGAGTTCTCGCAGCGCATGAGCGATCTCTTCGCGCGGGTTCCACGCTTTCGCGATATCGCCGTCAGCGGCGAGATTACCGGCATGCGTCCGTCATCGAACGCGATCTACTTCGACCTGAAAGATCAGGGAGCGCAGGGCGGCCCGGTGCTCTCGTGTTTCTTGCGCGCCGATCGCGTGCCCAACGATGTGAAACTCGCCGACGGGCTGGCCGTGGTTGCGCGCGGGGAGATCATCAACTACGGCCCGCGTAGCCGCTACTCGTTAACCGTTCGCGAGATTGCGGCGACCGGGCTCGGGTTGCTCTTCCTCGAATTTCAGGCGCTCAAGGATCGTCTGCAACGCGAGGGACTCTTTAACGACGACCGCAAACGCGCGCTGCCGCGCTTTCCGCGCAAGGTCGCCGTCGTCTCGACGCGCGAAGGGAAAGGCATCGAGGATTTCGTCCGCGAGATCGAAAAGCGCGCGCCCTTCGTCCACCTGCGCCTCTTCGATACACGCGTGCAAGGGATTGGCGCGGAGCGCGATATCGCCGCCGCAATCGAGCGCGCCGACCGCAGCGGCGCCGAGCTGATCGTGCTCGGGCGCGGCGGTGGTTCCTACGAGGATCTCTTCCCCTTCAATCGCGAGGAGGTCGTGCGCGCGATCGTCGCCGCGCAGACGCCGGTGCTGACGGCGATCGGCCATAGCGCGGATATTCATCTCGCCGATCTCGCCGCCGACGAGCACGCAAATACGCCGAGCCTTGCCGTCGAGCGCGTGCTGGCGGGGTGGATCAAGGCGGCGGAATGGTTGCCGAAGATGAGCGAGCGGCTTGGCTATGCAGCGCAACGGCGTCTCGATCGTGCAACGCACGACGTCGAAATGCGTTCGCGTGCCGTCGATGCGGCGATGGTCGCTCGTTTTGCAACGCTGCAGACGAAGATCGTACAACGCGAGCGAGCGCTGGCGGCGCTGGACCCGCGCGCACGCCTTGCCGCCCGCGCGGCGGCGATCGCTACAAAAAGCGAGCAACTCCAGGCCTCGGCGGTCGCGCTGCTGCGACGCGCGCGAACGCAGCTCGAGGTTCGCGGAGAACGGCTTCCGGAGCGCGTTGCCGGGCTCGCGTTGCGCAAGCGCTCGCTGCTCGATCTGCGCTCGGCTGCACTGCGGGGAGTCGATCCTCACGCACCGTTGGAGCGCGGATACGCAATCGTTCTTCGCGACGGCATTGCCGTCCGGAGCGCGCAGCAGTTGCAGGTCGGCGACGAAGTGCGTGCCCGCTTCGGCCGCGGGGCTGCACGCGCGCGCATCGAACGTATCGAAAGAGAGGAGGGAGAGGTATGAGTGAACCCGGCGAGGCCTTCGAACAGAAACTCGCACGCATCGATGCGATCGTCAAAGAGTTGGCAAACGAACAGACGACGCTCGACCGCGGTGTCGCGCTCTTTCAGGAAGGGCGGACGCTGATCACCGCCTGTGAAGCGCTCCTGAAAGGCGCACAAGAACAGGTCGAGGCTGCAACGAAGAGCGCGAGCAAGGCGTGAGCGGCGGCGGAACATGCGGCACCTGCGGAGCATCGTTTCTGCCTCCGAGCGTGCAGTGCGGCATCTGCGGCGGCGCCTTTACTACGGCGATCGCCATTCAAACGATGCAAACCAACGAGATCATCGCCGCGGA
>JAJXXM010000111.1 GCA_021781095.1 bacterium | reverse complement strand
GCCGGTCGTTCCGATGCAAGGTTCGGTTGGCGCGAGCGGCGATCTCGCACCGCTCGCGCATATGTCGCTCTTGCTCGTCGGCGAAGGCGAAGCATTTTACGGTGGCAAGCGAATGCCCGCAAAAGACGCGCTCGCGCAAGCGGGGTTAAAACCGGTCACGCTCGGCGCTAAAGAAGGGCTCGCGCTCATCAACGGCACGCAGGTGATGACGGGAATCGCGGCGCTCTCGCTTCTGAAGGCGCAACGGCTCGCCGATAGCGCCGATCTCATCGCGGCGATGTCGTTGGAAGCCTATCTCGGCACCGACGCGGTCTTCGACCGCCGCATCAATGCATTGCGTCCGCACCGCGGGCAGCGCGTCGTTGCAGCGCGGTTGCGCCGCTTCCTCGAAGGTTCGGAGATCATGCAATCGCATCGAGCGTGCGGGCGCGTGCAAGATCCCTATTCGTTCCGCTGCATTCCCGTCGTTCACGGCGCGGTGCGCGATTCCATCGAACACGCGCGAGCGGTCGCCGAGATCGAAGCAAATTCGGTCACCGATAATCCGCTCGTCTTTCCGGAGGATCGCGCGTTTTTAAGCGGAGGGAACTTTCACGGAGAGCCGATCGCCCTGGCGATCGATTTTCTCAAAATGGCGATCTGCGAAATCGCGTCGATCTCCGAACGGCGCCTCTACCTGTTGCTCAATGCGGCCGATCGCGATCTTCCGCTCTTTCTCGCGCGGAAAAGCGGCCTAGAATCCGGGCTGATGATCGTGCAGTACGCCTCGGCGGCACTGGTGAACGATAATAAAGCGCTCGCCTGGCCAAGCAGTGTCGATTCGATTCCGACATCTGCGGGTCAAGAGGATCACGTCAGCATGGGGATGACCTCGGCGAACAACGTGGTTCGCGTCCTCGAGAACGTCGAGGGCGCGCTCGCCTGCGAACTGCTCGGTGCGCTCGCCGCGACCGACTTCCGCCGCCCGTTGCGCAGCGCGCGCGCGACCGACGAGCTCTACCAACTCGCACGCCGCACGATCGCGCCGCTTATCGGCGATCGCTCGCCGGCACCGGATATCGAGGCCGCGCGTTCGCTGATTCGCTCCGGCGAGATCGCACAAATTTTTGCTCGAGAAAACCTGGACTAGCAAGAGGAGAGAGTTATGAGTATGACGCTGTCGGGCCCGCGGCCGGTGCGTGCCGCGCGCGGTACGGAGCTAACCTGTCTGGGTTGGCCGCAGGAAGCTGCGTTGCGAATGCTGATGAACAATTTGGACCCGGAGGTTGCCGAACGCCCCGACGATCTCGTCGTCTACGGTGGGAACGGTCGCGCAGCGCGCTCGTGGGAGGCCTTCGATGCGTTGGTGCGGACGTTGCGCAGACTCAAGAGCGACGAAACGATGATCGTCCAAAGCGGCAAACCGGTTGCCGTTTGGAAGACGCACGAGCGTGCGCCGCGTGTCTTAATCGCGAACAGTAACCTCGTTCCGAAATGGGCCGACTGGGAGACCTTCCGTTCGCTCGAAGCGCAGGGCCTAACGATGTATGGCCAGATGACCGCCGGTTCATGGATCTATATCGGCACGCAGGGGATCGTGCAGGGCACCTACGAGACGTTCGCCGAGCTCGCGCGTCAACATTACGGCGGCTCGATGCGCGGACGCGTCGCTCTGACTGCCGGAATCGGCGGAATGGGCGGCGCCCAACCGCTGGCGATTACGATGTGCGAAGGCATCGCGCTGGTCGTCGACGTCGATCGCGCGCGGCTCGAACGTCGACGCGAACTGCGTTATTTAGATCTCGTCGTCGATTCGCGCGAAGAAGCGCTCGCGCGCGTCGCGCGCGCTCGACGTGACGGCGAAGCGATCTCGATCGGCTATCAAGGCAATGCCGCCGACGAATTCGCGGCGCTCTACGATGCGGGGCTTCGCCCCGACGCCGTCACCGATCAGACCTCGGCGCACGATATGCTCAACGGTTACGTTCCATCGGGGCTGACGCTTGAAGAAGCCGCGGCGTTGCGTACCGGCGATCCGGCGGAGTACGAACGGCGCAGCTACGAAACCGCCGGTCGTCATGTCGAAGCGATGTTACGGTTTCTCGATGCAGGTGCCGTCGTCTTCGACTACGGCAACAACCTGCGCGAAGCGGCGAAGAAGGCCGGAGTCGCGCGTGCATTCGATTTCCCGGGCTTCGTGCCGGCATTTATTCGGCCGCTCTTCTGTCGCGGAAGCGGTCCGTTCCGCTTTGCCGCGCTCTCCGGAGATCCGGCCGATATCGCGCGGTGCGACCGCGAATTGCTCGAACTTTTCCCGGAGGATGCGCACCTCCACCGTTGGCTGACGATGGCGCGCGAGCGCATCGCCTTCCAAGGATTGCCGGCGCGTATCTGTTGGCTTGGGTACGGCGATCGGGCGAAGGCCGGACTTGCGTTTAACGATCTCGTTCGGCGAGGCGAACTCTCCGCACCGATCGTCATCGGGCGCGATCATCTCGACACCGGGAGCGTCGCATCACCGTATCGCGAGACCGAAGGTATGCGCGACGGCAGCGATGCGATCGCCGATTGGCCGATTCTCAATGCGTTGCTCAATACCGCAGCGGGGGCGCACTGGGTGAGCTTCCATCACGGCGGTGGCGTCGGGATCGGCTATAGTCTCCACGCAGGCATGGTCGTCGTCGCCGATGGTTCGCGCGATGCGGAGGAGCGCTTGAGGACGGTTCTCGCAACCGATTGCGGCATGGGCGTGGTGCGCCATGCCGATGCCGGATACGAGATCGCGATCGAAACCGCGGACGAGAAGGGAATCGATTGGCGGCTCTAGCGACGGCGCCGCCGCTGCTGGTGCGAGCGCGCGCGCTGGTGACGTGCGATAGCGATGCGCCGCAGCAGGGCGTTACCTTCGCGGATCTCGGTCTCGTCGAAAACGGCGCGATCTTGGTTCGCGACGGACGGATCGTCGCGCTTGGCGAACGCGAAACGGTCGAACGCGCCGCTGCCGGAGTCGATTGCGCGCTCCTCGATCTCTCCGATACGGTGCTCGTGCCCGGCTTTGTCGACGCGCACACGCATCCGCTCTTCTCCGGGAATCGCGAGCCCGATTTTCGTGCGCGTCAGCGACACGAAGCGGCTCCGCTCGGCATGCTCTATACCGTCGATCGGACGCGCGAAGCCTTGCTCGCGCCGGAACGTTTCTGGCGCGATGATGTCACCGCACGATTGGCGGCGATGCTCGCCCACGGAACGACGACCGCCGAGGTAAAGACCGGCTATGCGCTTCACCGACCCGGCGAGCTCGAACTGCTCGATCTGTTGGTGCGCGCGCACTCCGACGAGAGCCTGCCGCGCATCGTGCCGACCTTCCTCGGTGCGCATGCGCTGCCGCCGGAGTTCGCCGACGCCGATGGGTACGTCGACTATCTCATCGATCAGTGTCTACCGTTTGCGCGCGCGCATGGTGCGCGATATGCCGACGCGTTTTGCGAACCCGGATTTTTTTCGGCGGCACAGACGCAACGCTATCTCGAAGCGGCTCGCAGCCACGGACTTCGCCTGCGCGTACACTGCGACGAGATGCAACATGG
>JAJXXM010000143.1 GCA_021781095.1 bacterium | reverse complement strand
ACACGACAAGTTGCCAAAACATTCAGCATCCGTTTATCGGCACGATCTGCGCGCCGTCGAGCCCCGGTCGCCACCCGGCGATGCTAATGCTCGGCGGCTCCGAGGGTGGGAACTCCACGATGCCGCGGATCGCGCCGCTCTTTGCCGCGCATGGCTACGTCGCCGTCACGGTCGCATATTTCGGATTGCCGGGGCTCCCACAGTACTTGGTGGACGTACCGGTGGAAACGATCGGTCGCGCGCTGCGCGCCGTAGCGTCGCGAAACGACGTCAATCCGACAGAGATCGGGATTTTCGGCGGATCGAAAGGCGGTGAACTCGCGCTGCTCGCGGCCTCAACCTATCCCGCCATTAAAGCGGTCGTCGCCGACGTTCCCTCGCCGGTCGCGTTCGTGGGGCTCGGCGCAAACGACAGCCCCTCAGGTTGCTCGTGGAGCTATCGCGGGAAGGCGTTACCCTGCGTTCCCGTCTCGCAAGCGGCAGAAGCCGCGATCGGCACGGAGTTTCAACACGGAGGGCCGCTCGTTCTCCGCCGTCTCTACGATCTCTCGCTCGACGCCGATCCCGCGCAGGTTCGCAAATCATTCTTTCATCTCGAGCGCATCGATGGGCCGGTGCTCTGCCTCGCCGGCGCCGACGATCGCATGTGGAACTCACCGCGGCAGTGCGCGATGGCGATAACCTATTTGAAGGCGCACCATCACCAGTATGCAGATCGCAGCATCGTCTATCCCGATGCCGGACATCTCTTTCTCTTCGCCATGAACGGGCCGCAATCGGCGGTCGTCTCGGCGCCGATCGGCGGAATGGTGATGGATTTCGGCGGAACCAAGGCCGGCGATGTCGCCGCAGCGCAGCGTGCGTGGAAGACGATCTGGCGCTTTCTCGCGCATGCGTTACCGGCGACGGGGAGCGCGCAATGATTGCCGAGGATGCCGTATGCTTCGAGGGGGTCGTCGAGCGCTACTGAGGGGTCGTAGCGCTCGACAGAATCGCGGTGCGAAGTTCGCGTGGGCATGGATCGCCGCTCTCCGGTTTAGCCGCGCGCGAAGATGCTTCGATGCAACTGCCGCAGGCGCGGGTTCTTCCACGACGTGCCGTTCTTGAAGGCGATGCGTAATGGAACGCACTTGGAAAAACTCGTGCCGAGCGGTAGGACGTTGCGACTCAGTCCGAACTGATGTCGAATCATCGCTCCGGGCGTAAAGGTGCCGCGATCGCGGACCTCCGCAACGAGTCTGCCTCGCGCGAGGAGACCAAACTCGATCTTCTTCATGGTGCGGTGCGTTTGATTCACGTAGGCGATGGAGAGAAGCGGCGAGCTGCGAACCGGAGGCTGATAGAACATGCCTCCGAAAGCGTCGCTCCAGATATACGGATAGCCCGGGAAGAATCCATCGGAGTACGACCACATTGCACTTCCGATCGCTTGGGGTCGGCATTCTGCAATGCGGATTGGGTGCTTGATGGTGCCGGCCATCGCGGTCGTCGTTGCTGATACGAGCAGGAGGGCGATTGCGAGGTGCGCTCGTGCGTTTTTCATGATGTTACCTCATCCTAAAAGAACGAATTTTGCGCATGCGACGTTGCTATCGTTCGCAAACGCCGCTCTTTTATTCAGCCGTTTACCTTGCTGCCGCGCTGCTTGCTTGCGCACGCGTGCCGGAGTAAAAGTCGGAGTTAGGGCGCGAGTGTCAGCGTGAATCGCGTTGCGGCGCGAACGGCCGCTCGGTTCCATGGCATGGGAAGAAGTTTTCCGGCGACCCAAGCGCCGGACTCATCGGTGTACCACGGGCTTCCGGGCTCGCCCGACTCGCCTTGCGGAATCGTGATCCCGCCGCGATCCCAATTGCCGGGCTCCCAGACCGCGCGAAAACTCTGCGAGAAACCTTGACGCTGCACGTGGATGACGAAAGCGTCGCCGTCACCGGCAAAGCGCGATCCGTCGAGAAAGCGTGCACCGAGCGCGGCGAGCGGATGACGGACGGTGACCGCCCCGGCGACGCTCCAAGGAACGAGCTTTCGACGTGCGCGCGCGGCAACGCGCAGCGCGATTCCGAGTTCGGGTGTCGCCCCTAAACGTTCGCTCATCGCGTCGGTCATAAACGGCTGCTGCGTCAGTTGCACGAGCGCGCGCCGTAGCGTGACCGCGGCAGTTGCACCGAGGGAGTCGGGTGCAACCTCGCCGTTCCAACTGCGGAGTGCGGCGAGCAAGCGCGCTTCAGCGCCGAAATTCCGCCGCCACGCGTGGTGCGCGGCAATGCGCGCGAACGCGAGCTCCGCCGGCGAGTAGACGTCCATCTCCATGCGCGCGAAATACGCGATGCTGAATTTCTTGCCGGCGCGCAAACGCGCGCGCAAGAGCGTCGCAATGCGATAGGCGCGATAGGGCGGTGCGAATTGCGCGCTCAAACGCAACGGATATCCGGGGGCGTACATCTCGTTGTTCGCGGTCCACGCGATGGTGCGGCGCGAGGGCGCGACGTGCGGGAGCATCGAGAACGGTACGACTCCGTAATGTTTTGCCAGCGCTGCGCCGGAATGAAAGCGCCTCCCCCAGAGCGGATCGGCGGGGATAACGCCCGCGAGTTGGTAAGCCGCGTTTCCGTGCGTGTCGGCGAGAACGAAGTTCTGCGTCGGCCCAGGATACTTTCGCAACGCTTGCAGGGCCGCGGCGATCGACGGCGCGCGGTCGAGCGCCTCGAAAGCCGGGAGCGGTGAATCGGGTCGATTGTATGCGGGCCAGCGCACCAAGATGAGATTGCCTGCGGGCATCTGCACGCCGAACTCGCGCGCGCCGCGCCAATAGCGCACCGTGGCGCTCTTCCCGAAACGGACGCGAATGCGTTCGCGCACCCAGCGTCCCGACGGCATCCTCGCAGGAGAATTGAACACCTCGAGCCCGACGGTGGTGCCGTTGGTCGCGCCCCACGCAATCGCGGCGTTATGGCCGAGAATAACCCCCGGTGTTCCGGCGAGCGTCGCGCCTGCGGCGTGGAAGCCCGGCGCACGCAGATCGACGAGATACCAAACGCCGGGAATGCCGAGCCGCAGGTGCGGATCGTTTTCAAGCAATGCGCGCCCGGAGCGCGTCTCCGCGCCGCCCGCCGCCCATTCGTTGCTGCCGAGCGCGGCTTTCGGATCGCGGAATTCGGCGATCAACGTCTTGCGCAATGCGAGCGCGGTGCAGCGGTGCGGGTCGGCGATTCCCGCGAGTCCTGCGGTGACCGGCGCGTTGTAGCAGGGGTCGCTCAGCGGCGCGTGCGGGGGGCGCGCGGCGATATCGTTCCAGGTATCGGTGAGTTCGATCACCGTCGCCATGCCGACGGCGAGTGAATCCTGCGGCGTCCACTTCGGCGGTGCCGTCATGAGGAGGCGAAACTCCACCGGCAGCGGCGTGCGCGCCGTGGCGGCGTTGACGCCGTCGGCGAAGCGCTGCAACAGCAATCGTTCGCGCGGCGAAAGGGCGCGCCACTGTCGCGCGACGATCGCGGCGACGGGAATCGCGCGCGAGCGCTCGTCGACGGGAAGCAGGCTCGGCCCGAGAATGGCGGCGAGTTTCCCGAGCACGAAGCGACGAATGAGA
>JAJXXM010000148.1 GCA_021781095.1 bacterium | reverse complement strand
CTGGCGCGGGTAGCGACCACCATCGCCATCCAGATGCAGGGGGTCGCCGTGGGGTGGCAGATCTACGCGCTCACCGGCAGCGCACTCTATCTGGGCCTCGTCGGACTCGCGCAGTTCCTCCCCATGTTCCTTTTGACCCTCGTGGTGGGGCACACCGCCGACCGCTATGACCGCAGGCGCATCGCTGCCGTCTGCCAAATCATCGAAGGAGCGGCGCTCGCGTCTCTGGCAATCGGCAGCTTCGGAGGCTGGCTCGACAAGGAGGTCATCCTCGCCATCGTTTTCGTAGTCGGTGCGGCGCGCGCCTTTGAAGGGCCGACCATGCACGCCCTGGTCCCGGGCCTGGTCCCCCAGGAACTGATCCCGCGCGCCTCCGCCTGGGCAGCCTCGGCAAATCAGACCGCGAGCATCGTAGGCCCGGCCCTGGGCGGCCTGCTCTATGCCGTGGGCCCCACCACGGTGTACGCCGCGGCGGCGCTCCTCTTCTTCGCGGCGAGCTCCTTCATAGCGGCCATCAGCATCGCCCGCGTCCCGGCCAAGCGCGAGCCGGTCAGCGTCAGGTCGCTGTTTGCCGGCATCGCCTTCATCCGGAGCCGTCCCGAGATACTGGGCGCCATCTCCCTCGATCTTTTCGCCGTGCTGCTGGGAGGCGCCACCGCGCTGCTGCCGGTCTTCGCACGCGATATTCTCGCGGTGCCGCTAATGAGCGGTGGAAGCGGCGGCGATTTTACGGTGTTGGTCTATGCTGCCGACGGGAGCGGCCGGCTTCGGTACGCGGGAAAAGTCGACTGGGGTTCCGGCCATATCGGCGTGACGATTTCGTACGCATCGATCGTCGTGACCGAACCGATCTATGCGGCGAACGATCCGAACTGCTGCCCGAGCGCGTATCTCGTCGAACTCTATCAAATCCGCAAAGGGCGCCTCGTTCGCGTCGGTAGTGCGAACGTCCCGAAGCCGCGCTAGCCGGGGCGGCCTTCGCGTGCGCGCTTGCGTGCGGCGAAGATTGCGTAGACGGGAAGGCCGCTCGCGATAATTCCCCAGCCGATCAACGTGTCGAGCGGGGCTTTATAGAGCGCGCCCGCGACGATGGCGAACGCGATCGAGGTGAAGAGCGCCGTCGAATACGGATGCAGCGGCACCTTCATGCGCGGCTCTTCGGCGCCGCTCCGTGCGTCGCGCGCCCGAATGATGAAGAGTGCGATTCCCGCAAGCGTCAGAAATAAGAAGTCGGCACTCGTAATATAATTCAGCAGTTGATCGTAACTGCGCGAGAGCGTTAAGGCGACGACGATCGCGGCTTGAACGAGAATCGCGACGATCGGCGCGCCCGTTCGCGGATCGAGCTTTGCGAAGGCCCGAAAGAAGAGACCGTCGACGCCCATTTGGTAGTAAACGCGCGGCGCGGTGAGCAATTGATTGCTGACGAAACCGAGTAACGAAAGCGCGACCACGGCGCCGACGATTCGTTGTGCGACCGCTCCGAACGCCACGCGTGCGACGTCGGCGATCGGCGTGGTCGTCGCCGCGAGGCCGGCGATACCGAGCGCGTGGATGAGGACCGCATTGACCGCGACGTAGATCGCCGTCACGCCCAACACACCGAGTGCGAGCCCGCGCGGTAACGAGCGTGCCGGATCGCGGATCTCCGCCGAAACGTAGGTGCCGGGGCCCCAGCCGAGATAGGAAAAGAGCACCGGAAGCATGGCGACGCCGAGAAGCCCGATCGAGGGTTGCGGCACGGCGGCGAGGGCGGCCGGGGGTGCGTGCGGCGCTGCGAGCGCGATAACGATAAAGAGCGCGAACGCGAGAATCTTCGCGAACATGAACGCGTTCTGCGCGTTCGCACCGGCGCGCACGCCGAGCGCGTTGATCGCCGTAAAGAGCAATACCGCGGCGATCGCGAGCGTGCCGAGCGTCGTCGGCGTCGAGGCGATGCCGAAGACGGGTGCGGCGTATCCCGCAAACGCGATCGCCGCCGAGGCCGCGCCGCCGCTCATCGCGATGAAGAGCAGCATCCAGCCGAAAACAAACGCGAGCGCGGGATGAAAGGCGTCGCGCAGATATGCGTAGAGTCCGCCGTCGAGCGGGCGGCGCGCGGCGAGTTCGCCGAGCACGAGCGCGCCGAGCAAGGAGATCGCGCCGCCGAGAATCCAGGCGCCGAGGATCGCGGGCGCGGTTCCGAGGTCGCGCGCGACGACGGAGGGCGTACGAAAGATTCCCGAACCGATGATACCGCCGATGGTGACGAGCGCTACGTCGAGCGTCCCGAGCCGCCGACGAAGGTTCACGCGCCGGCGGAAGTCTGCAGCAGCGCGAGTTCCTTCGGCGGAGCGAAGGTAATCGCGGGTTCGCGCTCTCCGAAATCGACGATCGTCGCGTCGCCGACGAGTTCGCGAATGCGGTCGACGATGCGCGCGACGAGCGTCTCGGGCGATGATGCGCCGGCGGTGACGCCGATGCGCGCGTGCCCGACGAACCACTCGGCGCGCAGTTGTTCGGTACAGTCGACGAGATAGGCCGCGGCGCCGATTTGCTCTGCACATTCGCGCAGGCGCTGCGAGTTCGAACTATTTTCGGAGCCGACGACGACCACGACCCCGACCTCGGCAGCGAGGGCTTTCACCGCGACCTGACGGTTTTGCGTGGCGTAGCAGATATCGCTGCGCGCCGGTTCGCGCAATGCCGGGAAACGTTCGCGCAGTGCGGTGAGAATCGCCACCGTATCGTCGAGCGAGAGCGTCGTCTGCGTGACGACGGCGACGCGCTCGGGATTGGGGACCGGCACCGAGAGCGCCTGCGCGACATCTTCAACCAACGCGATGCCGCCGGGAACGTGCCCGAGCGTCCCTTCGACTTCGTCGTGGTTGCGATGTCCGACGAGCAAGACGAAGTAGCCGTCCTTTGCAAAACGGAGTGCTTCGAGATGGACTTTGGAGACGAGCGGACAGGTCGCGTCGACGATGCGGAGCCCGCGTTCGCGCGCCTCGCGTTGGACCGTCGGTGAAACGCCGTGCGCGCTGAAAACCGCGAGCGCGCCGTTCGGGATCTCGTCGAGTCCCTCCACGAAGACGACGCCGCGCGCGCGGAGCCCCTCCACTACCTCGCGGTTGTGAACGATTTCGCGGCGCACGTAGAGCGGAGCGCCGTGCGCTTCGATCAGCTGCTCGACGATATCGATCGCACGGTCGACGCCGGCACAGAAGCCGCGCGGGTTGGCTAAGAGGATCTCGGTCATAGGCGAATGGTACAGCCTACGCCCCGGGGTTCAGTAAGACCTTGATGGCGCGGCGTTCGTCCATTGCGGCGTAGCCCTCGGCGACGCGCGCGAGCGGGATGTGGCTGTCGAAGACGCGCCCCGGGTGGATCTGCCCGGCGACGCAGGCCGCCATCAGCGTCTCGATATAGGCGCGAGCCGGGGCGAGCCCGCCGCGGAGGTTGAGGTTTTTGAGAAATATCGAGCGCAGATCGGGCGTCTTGACGTTATGCGGGACGCCGACGTAGGTGACGGTGCCCCCCGGGGCGGCGGCGGCGATGGCGAGGTTGAAACTCTCCTCGTTCCCGACCGCCTCGACGATGGATGGCGCGCCGCCTTTGGTGAGCGCGAGCAGGCGGTCGAGCGTCTGCGGATCGTGGGAATCGAGGCAATCGTCGGCGCCGAAATCGGCGGCGATCTTCAAGCGCTCGGCGTTGTGCCCGACCGCGATCACGCGCTCGGCGCGATGAACGCGCGCGGCGGAGAGCACGGCGCAGAGGCCGACGGCGCCGTCGCCGATGACGACGACCGTGCCGCCGTTTCCGGCACCCGCGGTGGTCGCTCCGTGATGTCCGGTCGCCATGACGTCGCAGAGCGTCGCCGCATCGGCGAGCATTTCGTCACTATCGCTCATCGCTTCGTGCATGACCGCGAGCGTTCCATCGGCGAACGGGACGCGCACGAATTCGGCTTGACCGCCGTTTGCGTCGTCACCCCAAAAGCTTCCATGGTCGCATGACGTCTGTAAGCCGCGGCGGCAATAGGCGCAGGTTCCATCGCTAATCGCAAACGGCGCAATCACCGCATCGCCGGGCTCGAGCGTCTTCACCGCGCTGCCGACCTCTTCGACGATGCCGACGAATTCGTGTCCGGTCCGTTCGCCGGGCTCGCGTTCGACGACGCCGCGATAGAACCAGAGGTCGCTGCCGCAGATCGCCGCGCGCGTGACGCGCACGATGGCGTCGGTCGCCTCGCGCAGCGACGGGTCGGGAACGGTTTCAAGACGCACGTCGCGCGTGCCGTGGTAAACGGTTGCTTTCATCACCCACCGGAACCCGCAGCGGCGCCGGGAGGTTGCTCGGCGAGGAACACCTCGTCGGCAAAAGCGCGAACGATCGCGGTAAAACGCGCGCTCTCGCGTAACGGAGCGACGTGGTCCGAACCGAGCACGATCTCACGGCGCGCGTTCGGTGCGTTGCGGAGAAAGCGCGCTTCGTCGGAACGAAAGATCAGATCGTACTCGCCGTTCACGATGAGGATCGGGCGATCGTACCGCGCGATGAGATCGCTCTGTCGCAAACCGTGCGCCGCCATCGCGCTCGTCGAATCGAGGACGCGCGGATCGAAGGGAATGCGTTCGATCTCCCGCGCCCACTCGTCGCCGACGACGGCGCGCAGAGAGAACGATGCGAGCGAGTGATAGATCGGGTGCGGGAGCGCGCCCATCGCTTGTGCCATGATGCGAAACGGCAGGCGCTTCCATCCGTCGAAATCGTAGGTCGCACCGGCGAGCAGCAACGCGCGGCTCGCGGCGAGATGTTGCGAAAAATACGAAACCGCAACGAAGCCGCCGAGCGAATACCCGACGACGAGCGGCGGCATCGCGCAGGCCTCCACCGCCGCGTCGAGCGCGGCACTCACGCGATCGGTATCGAACGGCTCGCCGACGCGCGCGCCATGTCCGGGCAAATCGATCGCGACGACGTAATAGCGGTCGGCGAGTGCCCGCGCGTGCCGTTCCCAAATCGCCTTTCCCAGGCGCAAGCCGTGGAGGAAGAGGATCGGCGATCTGCCGCGCTGCCCGTAGGCGGCGATGGTTGAGGCGTCGTTCATGCGCCGACAACCTGCGCGTCCCACCTAGGTTTCGCCTGCATGCGGCGAATGAGGCCTCCATGCAACCGATTCACGCGCTCGCTCTCCTTCTCGCGTTCGCGCCGCAACAGGCGCCGGTCGCGATTCCGACGCAGCCGCCGGTGCTCGCCGCACCGCCGCTCGCACCGTTGCCCAGCGATACGTTGAATAATGGCCCATGCCTCGATTCGCCTCGGGCGGTTCCGCTCGTCTTGCAGGCCCCGGTGACGGTCGGGAACCAGATCGTCCGCATCGACAAGGTCGTCTCGACCGACTCGATGATGCCCGGCGAGGTCATTGGTTTTCTCTATACGCTTCAGGACGGCACGACCTGGCTCGGCCAGCGCACGCCCGACTATATGTCCGCCGCCGATTCGCGCGCGATCAACCTCGTGCTCGCCGCCTCGCGGCTCCCCGCCGATACCGAGACCGCCTTCCCGCCGCAGATGCGCTACGGGGTCGCCACGCACTATCGGCAGTTCTTCCCCGTCCAGATCCAGGCGAGCGCGCTCTCGGCGCTCCGCGTCCGGATCGACCCCTGCGTGGCGTGGCCCTCGGGGCGCCAGCTCCCCGATCCGCGCTTCTGACGGCTTAGCACTTGACGCATCCGACTGCTAACGGTATGGGTTAAGGGTGCGATGGAGTTTGTAATTCGAGGGCGCCGCGGGCGTTTCGAACCGAATGCCGACGCCTTCCTCGACGAAGAGCGGGAGGCGCTCGTCGTCACGCTCGAAGTCGCGGGCGTCGCTCCGGAATCGATCCGTCTGGCCGTTGAGGCCGACCGTCTGCTCGTCGCCGGGCGGCGTTTCGATACCCTGCCGCAGCGCCGCGGTTCGTTCGTGCTCAAGGAGATCGCCTTCGGCGAATTCGGCCGCGAGTTCACCCTCCCCGTTCCGGTCGATCTCGAGCGCACCTCGGCGACCTACCTGGACGGCTTGCTCTCCATCGTGCTGCCCATCGCAGCGACTGCGTATATTCCGACCGCACGTAACGACGTGCGGATCATCGTGCAAAGGATCGTCATCTAATTATGGCCGCGAAAGCGAAACCCATCGTTCCCGCCGGGCTGCTCGGCATTCTGCCGCTGCAGGAAGCCGTGCTCTTCCCGAACACCGTCATCCCGCTCGCGGTGGTGAAGAAGCCGGGCATTCGTCTCGTCGAAGAAGCGATTCGCGAGGGTCGCCCGATCGGCTTGACCGTGCTCAAAGATCGCGAGACGGAGAACCCGGGCCCCGACGACGTCGAGCGCATCGGAACCATCGGCGTCATTCAGAAGATGCTCAAGGTTCCCGACGGCACGCTCCGTTGCATCGTTGCCGGCCAATCGGTTTTTCGCATCGAGCAATTCACGCAGAGCGATCCCTATTTGGTCGCCGCATATACGGAATTGCCCGATAAGACCGTCGAGAATGAAGCGCGCGTCGCGATGCATCGCAATCTCGCCGGGCTCTTCCAGAAGCTCCTCTCGTATTTGCCGCAGGCACCGCGCGAGATGGAGATGGAAGTTCAAAATATCACCGACTCCAACGTGCTGACGTATTTCGTCGCATCGACGATGCGCTTGGAGACCGCCGAGCGCCAGGCGCTTCTCGAAGAACGCGATACCGCCAAGCGGATGCGCAAGCTCACGATGTTGCTCACGAAGGAACTCGAGGTCGTCGAGCTCGGGCATAAGATTCAGGGCGATATTCAGCGCGAGATGGACAAAAATCAGCGCGAGTTCTACCTGCGTCAGCAGCTGCGCGCCATTCAGGAAGAGCTCGGAGAGATCGATCCGCAGCTCGCCGAGGTGAACGAACTCAAGAAGAAAATCGACGAAGCCAAGATGCCCGAAGAGGCGCAGAAGGCCGCCGAACGCGAGCTCGACCGCCTCTCGAAAGTGCCGCAAGCGAGCCCCGAGTACAGCGTCATCCGCACCTATCTCGACTGGCTCGTACAGTTGCCGTGGAACGTGGCGACCACCGATGCCATCGATATTCGCAAAGCGCGAGAGATCCTCGACGAAGACCATTACGATCTCGAGAAAATCAAGGATCGTATCGTCGAATATCTTGCGGTCGGGAAACTCAAGAACCGTTTGAGCGGCCCGATCCTGTGCTTCGTCGGCCCTCCCGGTGTGGGAAAGACCTCGCTCGGGCAATCGATCGCTCGTGCGATGGGGCGGAAGTTCGTGCGGCTCTCGGTCGGCGGCGTCCGCGACGAAGCCGAGATTCGCGGGCATCGCCGCACGTATATCGGTGCGATGCCGGGCACGATCGTGCGCGCGATTCGCGATGCCGGTACGCGCAATCCGGTGATGATGATCGACGAAATCGATAAAGTCGGCTCCGATTTTCGCGGCGATCCGCAGTCGGCGCTCTTGGAAGTGCTCGATCCCGAGCAGAACAAGAGCTATCGGGACCACTATCTCGATCTTCCGTTCGATCTGAGCCAAGTGCTCTTCGTGTGTACCGCAAACTCGTTGGACACCATCTCGCCGCCGCTGCGCGACCGCATGGAGATCATCCAGCTCTCGGGCTACACGGAGTTCGAAAAACTGCAGATCGCCAAGCGCTATTTGCTCAAGAAGCAGCGCCTCGCGAACGGCGTCAAGGACGGACAATCGCAGATCAGCGATACGGCGTTGCGCGCGATCATCAACGACTACACGCGCGAGGCGGGCGTCCGTAACCTCGACCGCGAGATCGGAACGGTATTCCGTAAAATCGCGCGCAAGGTTGCGGAGAACGCGAAATATAAGGCTCGCGTCAAGCCGGAGAACCTCGTCGAGTATTTGAAGAAGCCGCGCTTCTTCAACGAAGTGAAGAAACGCGTCGCTTCGGTCGGGGTCGCGACGGGCATGGCCTGGACTCCCGTCGGCGGCGATATTCTTTTCATCGAGACGCAAGTGATGCCCGGCAGCGGGAAAGTGGTGTTGACGGGGCAACTCGGCGACGTCATGAAGGAGAGCGCGCAGGCCGCGGTTTCTTTCCTGCGGTCTCGTTCGAACGAACTCGGGCTCGCCGAAGATTTCTTCGCCAAGCACGACATCCACATTCACGTTCCCGCCGGCGCGACGCCGAAGGACGGCCCCTCCGCGGGTATCGCGTTGGTGACGTCGATCGCGTCGATGCTCACCGGGAACAAAGTCGATCCGAACCTCGCGATGACCGGCGAAATCACGTTGACCGGTCAGGTGCTCCCGATCGGCGGCTTGAAAGAGAAGGTGCTCGGCGCGCGGCGTGCGGGGATCTCGAAGGTGCTGTTGCCAAAACGCAACGAGGTCGACCTCGACGATATTCCCGACGAAGTGCGGACGCAGATGACGTTCGTATCGGTCGAGGAACTCTCCGAGGTGCTCGCTCACGCGCTCGGTAAACGCATCATCGCCCCGGTACCGCTCGGCAACGAGAACCTCAAGCGAAACGGCATCGTCGTCCCGATGCCCAAGCGCGGCGCGGGGAAGCGCTCGGGAGCGACGCGCGGACGCGCGAAGATCTCGCCGCGTCCGGCATCGCGCGCCTAACGCGCGCGATCGAGGAGATGCGCAATTTCGTAGGCGGGCGTCGCCTGCAATTCGCGCATGAGGGCGCGAGAGTACGTGCGATAGTCGCGTAGCGCGCCGAGGCGATCCCGAGCGACCAGGTGCGAGCGAATGAGGACGCTCCAGGCCCGTTCGTCGCATTCGTCGTAGGCGAGGGCGCGGCGGGCGAGGAGCACCGACCGTTCGATCTCCCCGGCTTCGAGCGCTCGTTCGGCGAGCGTCGTTCTGACGGCTTGCGCGAACTCTTCGAGGCGTCGATAGGTCGGCGCGAGCCATTCCGGAATTTCGTAGAGCGCGGCGGCATTCGTCGCGCTCTCGAGTTGCGTTACGAGCCCTTCGTCGGCGTGATGTTCGGGGAGATCCCAGAGTTCGGCGAAGCCCCAGAGGTCGACGCGAACCTCGGCGTCGTCCAGGCGATAGGAGCCCCCGTTCCGCGCGAGCAGCTCGTCGCCGAAGCGCCGGCGGAGACGGTGGAGCGCGACGTAGAGCCGGTTCCGTGCGGTCGCCGTGGCGATCTGCGGCCAGAGCAGTTCCGTCAAGCGCTCGGCACCGATTCCCCGCCGATGGAGTGCGAGCGCCAGGAGCAGCTCGCGTTCGCCGCGAGCGAGTGGGAGAGGCTCCTCACCGCGCCGAGCGTGGCCGGAGAGGAGCTCGAGATGGATGCGCGGCCCGTTCATCCTCGCACCGTACGTCGTGCGGCTTACAGAACGGTCACAATCAGGCGCTCTCCTGTAACGAGCGGTAGAATTTTTCGAATTGCGGGGAGGGCGAAAGCCCGAGCTCGCGCTCGAGCGCGCGGCGACAGTCGGCATAGACGCGCTGCGCCGCCGCCGGATCGTTCCCGGCGACGAGCGCGCGAATTGCGAGGAGATATCCGCTCTCGTCACAGGGGGCGAGCCGCCGGAGATCGTCGGCGATCGCGAGCGCGATCGAGAGCTCGCCGCGCAGCACCAGCGCCTCTCCGAGATCGACGAGCGCATCGCGCCGAAGGCTCTCCAGCCAGAGGTCGAATTCGGCGAACCAGTCGCAGCGCCGGAGGAGCGCGGGGATCTCCGTACTGACGAACGCTCGCAAGCGCTCGAGTTCGCCGAGATCGCGCGCGCGCGCCGCGGAGCGCAGCTCGTCGATGTCGGTTTGAACCGTCGCTCCGAGGGCGTACTGCCGACGCTCGGCGAGAATCGTGTCGGACGGCAATTTTTTCCTGAGCCGGGAGATCGTCGTTTGGAGCGCGCTCGCCGCCGCACGTGCATCGCGATCGGGCCACATCGCGTCGGCGAGTTGCCCGCTCGGGATCGGCGTGCGGTGGAGCGCGAGATAGCAGAGGAGCTCGAGTTCGCGCCCGGTTACCGCAATCGGCGAAGCGCCGAGCAGGACGAGCCCTCGATAGACGCTGAGATAGAGCGTCTCGCGCGCCGCGTTCGTCGCTTTCGTCGGGCGGAGGATGAGCTGCATCTCGGCGATCGCACCGGAACGATCGCGATCGACGGAGAGCGTCGCGGTATAGTCCCGCGATTCGTCACGTTGGTTCCGCAGCGCGATCGCCAGCGTGGTGCGCGCGTTCGCGCCGGTTCGTATCGCGGCGCGCGCCACCTTCGTCATGAGACCGGCGTTGCGCGCACCGAGAAGATCGGCGATTTGCCTGCCGAGGAGCTCCTCGTTCGCTATGCCGAGCGCCGATTCGATCGTTTCGGTCGCATAGAGAATGCTGCCGTCGCGCCCGAAGCGTACGACGATCGCATCGATGCTCGAAAGTACGCGTCCCAACGTGCGTTCGAGCCGGAGGCGGTCGCCGATGGCAAAGGCGAGCAAAACGCACTCGCTTCCGGTTCCGATCTCCGCGCCGTAGAGCCCGATACCGGCGTGCGTGCGTGCGACGTATTGCCACAAAGCGATGCAAACGAACGTAAGTAAGATCGGATAACTCAGTAAAAAATACTTCGCGGGTCGGTATCCCGCACGCGCGCGCCCGACCGTGGCCGCGATGACGAGCACCGATACCCACAGCATCGCCGTTATGGGAATGACGCCGCGTGGATTGAGATCGATTCCGGTCGCGTGTCGAACGACGACGACGAGCGGAAGATAGGCCAGTAACAACGCGATGCCCACGAGGAGAAGGCGGTCGATGCGAGGAGCGTACCGCGACGTCTGGAGGAACGAGCGCGCGAACTGCGCGTAGAGCGCGATGTTGGGGCCCCAGAGAACGTATTCGATCTCGCCGCTATGCCACGGCCCGAACGGCCACCCGAGTTGCCACAAAAAATCGTTTCGAAAGAGCTGATAGAGTACGAGCGACGCGAGATAGGCGAGATACCAACCGATGAACGGCTCGCCCGACATTGCGAAGAGCACCAACATCGTCAATGCGGTTCCGCCGAGCAGCCCGAAATAGAGATAGAGTGGGACGGCTCTCGGTTCGTTGTGAATGACGTACGCGAGCGGCGCCGCGCGAATGCAGCCGAGGGGGCGCCCCGTCGCGAAAACGCGGACGTAGAACGGGCGCTCTCGCCAGGAGCTCGGAATCGTGAGAGCGGGTGGCCCGCTATACAGAACGTGTCCCTCGTCAGGGATCTCGTCTTCGAAGAAACTCGATGCTCGTCCACTGCGTCCGCGCCGATAGGCGAGCGCCGCGCGGCTTCCCACGGGCGCGAAGAGCTCCCAGGGCCCGCTGCTTCGAGCCGCCGGAAGCGCGATCTCGCGGAGAACACTTCCTCGGTTGGGAGCGACGCGAGTGCGAACGACCGGTGCGCAGGGGGCGAGCGGCGGTGAAATCCACGCCATAGCGAGGGTGAGGAGGAGTACTGCGGCCGACATGGGCCCGCGAGCACTTCGTTTTGCGGCACGGCGCTTCCGCCGTCGGGCTAAGGCGAATGTAAGATTCTCCCCCTACGCTGCGTGCACCAATGCCGACGGGAGATCGACGAACGATGCAACGCTGCAGCCATCTTTTGACCATCGCGCTCTTCGGAGCGATCGCCGCCCTTGGAGGGTGCGCTGGCGGTGCGGGCGGGCCGCAGCCCATTCCGTCGAGCGCGGCGCCCTCCGGCCCGACGACGTTGCTGTTGTTGAGCGCCGGCGGCCCCGTCGCGCTCCCGACCGCGGGGGGATACTCCGGATCGGTTCAGCTCCCGGCGAACGACGCGACGAGCGGCACGACGATAACGATCGGGGCTTCGAGCGCTCCCCCCGCCGGCGCGCCGACACCGCAGGCGCTCCGGCGATCGCACGGGGCGAACACACCGCACGCCGTCGCACGCGCGCCTCAGGCCGTCGCGCTGCCGACGGTGTTATTCGTTGTGAGTTTTCAAGTTTCGCAGAACGTGACGTTTCAAAGCACGCCGAGTTTTTCAATTCAACTTCCCGCTGGATTCTCGACGGTAAACGAAACGTTCTTCATTGCCATCTTCGGCGGGACGAGCGCTCAGGCGCCGTTATTGGCGACGCTCGGTCCGGCAACGGTATCGGGATCGATGTTGAGTTTCAGCGGAAGCGCGTCGCCGCTGACGTTCGATGCCGGGACGACCTATCTCGCCGAACTCTACGAAATGGCAACCGGCCCAACGGCGACACCCTCGCCGGTGCCGTCGAGTTCGCCGACGGTCGCACCGAGCGCATCGCCGACGGTCGCACCGACTGCGACGCCGACGGTCGCACCGACCGCGACGCCGACGGTCGCGCCGACCGCGACGCCGACCGTCGCACCGACCGCGACGCCGAGCGCGGCAGCCGCCGGAACGCTCTACGAGTTAAGCCAAGGCAGTAGCTACACGTTCGGTGCATTCGCGCCCGGAGCGAATGGGAACGTCGCGCCACTCGTAAGTTATACGGCGGCGATCCAATCGCCGACCGGTATCGCGGTCGATGCAACGGGGCGTGCGTACGTCGTTGCATACACGCAATCGGGAACGGCGATCTACTCGTATGCCTACGGAGCGAGCGGGAATGCGAGCCCGTCGTCGACGTTAACGAGCGACATACACGGCTGGGGACTCGCGATCGATCCGACGACCGACGATCTCGTTGCGACCGATGCGAACAACAACATCGTGGAATATTTCGCCCCCGGTGCGAATGGCGCGGCGACTCCGGTTAAAACCATTTCGGGAGCGAATACGGGGCTCGATCTCCCGTACCAAGTCGCGTTCGACGGCAGCGACAACATCTACGTCGTCAACGGGAACGGCTCCGGATCGGTCGTTGAGTATGCGGCGGGCGCGAGCGGAAATGCAACGCCGATCGCAACGATCGGGGGAAGCGCGACCGGGCTCGACGGCCCCGAAGCGCTCGCGGTCGATTCGACGGGGCGCGTCTACGTTGGGAATTCGGCGAACGATACGATCACCGTCTACCCGCCGGGCTCGAACGGGAACGTTCCTCCATCGGCGGTCATTCAAGGAGGCACGTACGATTTTCTCATCGATCAAGCGATTATCGCCGTCGATGCGTCGAACGATCTCTACGTCTGTGGTCGCTCGAACGAGATCGAAGTGTTCGGCGCGGTGACCGGTAGCCCGCAGGCGCCGATCCGGACGATCTCCGGTGCGTCGACGGGGATCTCATCCCCGCAGGGCGTCGCGATCGTTCCATGAAGGTTCGGCGAGTCGCCGCTCGCGCGGCTATTCGCGAACGTACGAAAGAACGGCGACCGCGATCATTGCGAACGTAAGGATCGCAAAATAGCCGCTCGCGGGAATGAAGGTGTCCGCCGCGCTCCCTCCGTCGTGTGCGAAATAATAGGCGCCAGCCGTTGCGACGCCGAGCAGCTGTCCGGTCGTGCGCGCGGTGGCGAGCGTTCCTGCGGCGATGCCGCGCCGCTCGTGCGGGGCCGAGGACATGATCGCATTATTATTGGGTTGCGAAAAAATCGTCGTGCCGATTCCGGTAGCGATTAGTGCGAGAACGATTTCGAGCGTCGTTGGAAATGCCGGAAGGTGGGCGAGCAGCAAGGTGCCGATCGCGACGAGAACCGCGCCCGCCGTCGAGATATAACGGGCGGGAAAACGATCGGAGAGCGCGCCGGCGGTCGGTGCGAGCGCCACGTTGAGGGCCGTTAAGGGAACGAGCAGCAGCCCCGCTTGCAGCGGCGTCGCGTGCAGCGCGAGCTGGGCGGTTAACGGCACGAGAAAAACGATTCCCGATTGCGCGATGAAATAACAGAACGCGGCGATCGTCGAGAACGCGAAGATGCGCGAGCGGAAAAGCGTGAGGTCGAACGTCGGCGCCTTCACGCGGCGCTCCACGAAGACGAAGATCGTGAGCGCGAGAAACGAGAGCGCGATCCACCCGAGTGTCTTCTCGGAGCTCCATCCCCAGCGGTGCGCTCGCGAGAGCGCGAGCGATAATGCGAAGAGACCGAGGATGGAGAGCAGCGCGCCGACGGGGTCGAAGCCCTCGCGGCGTGGTGCGATCGGTTTCAAAACGATGCTGGCGGCGACGAGCGCGAGAAGCGAGATCGGTACGTTGATCGCGAAGATCCAGCGCCAATCGCCGAGCGCGATGATCGCGCCGCCGAGAATGGGGCCGGCGGTGAGACCGACGGCGACCGCAGCGCCGTTGAGGCCGATCGCGCGCCCGCGACGTTCCGGCGCGACCGATTCGACGATGAGGGCTTGCGTGCACGCAACGAGCATCGCCGCACCGATCGCTTGGAAGACGCGCATGAAAATCAACGCTTCCAGCGAGGGCGAGAGGGCGCAGAGCAGCGAGCCCAGCCCGAAGATTCCGAAGCCCGTTTGGTAGACGCGCTTGTGTCCGAAGATGTCGCCGATCCGCCCGAAGAGCACCAGCGTCGATGCCGTGACCAGCATGTAGGCGAGCAGCACCCATTCGGCTTCGTCGACACCGCGATGATAGAAACGAGCGATCGTCGGCATCGCGACGTTGGCGATCGAACCGTCGAGCGGCCCCATCACGGTGCCGAGC
>JAJXXM010000343.1 GCA_021781095.1 bacterium | reverse complement strand
ACCCGTCCGAGGCGGTGCAGCAGCGGTAGGGCGAAGGCGGCGGTCTTCCCGGTTCCGGTCGCGGCCTGTCCTAAGACATCGCGTCCGGCCAGGAGCGGCGGGATCGCTTCGCGTTGGATCGCCGTCGGCTCTTCATAGCCAAGGGAAGCGACGGTCTCGGTGAGCTCTTGAAGAAGGCCGAGGTCGCGGAAATCGATTGATTGCATGGAATCGCTCCCCGTTCCCAAAGGCGGTGGCGAAGGCCTGCTCGGAGGATGATTTCAGGGCCTTGTCGCCTCGATACGCATCGAGATCGTCGGCGGGATGCGGCGTTCCGCTGCGAGTCGGCGGCGCCCCACGCCGGTAATATGGAGAGCGATATGCGCATCGCGCGGGATCGCGCCGCGCTCGAGGCGCTCGATCAATCCGGCGAGTGCGACCGCTGCCGCGGGATCGAGATCGACCCCTTCGAGCTCCTCGAAGAGCGCAGCGGCGGCACGGGCGGCGGCGTTTTCGACGGCGGTCACATCGCCCGCGCTCTCGGTGAGCGCGTCGAGTAATCCGCCTTTGGGTTCGTAGGGCGGCGCGAGCGATCCGAGGACCGCCGCCGACATCTCCGCACCGGCAAGAAAAGCCGAGTCGGGGCGGTGCGCCGCTTCGACCGAGTTGCTCCCCGCGGCCCAGGCGTGGAAGATCGGCGCGAAGGGCGCGTTCTGCACGAGTACGAGGTGTGGAAAGCGCGTTCCAAAGGCTCCCGATGCAATCGCGCGGCTTGCCGCTTCGTGCGCCGCGATCCCACCGCTTCCGCTGCCGACCGCTTGAACGAAATACTCCGGTAGCGCACCCTCTGCTTCCATGTATGCCGCAATCGTGGTTCCGATACCGTCGCGTCGCGCGACGTTCTGCGCGCCGCCTTCAAAGACGTGCCCCTCACGCGTTCCGAGTTTGCGAGCCGCAACGATCGCATCGTCGTAGATGGCGTTGCCGGTCACGACGATAAAGCGAACGTTCTCCCCCGGAGCACGCGAGAAAACGATGCGCGGTAGCGCTGATTCGGGAACGATAATAATCGTCGGCACTTCGTAGATACTCGCCGCGCTTGCCAGCGCTACCGCCGTGTTTCCCGCAGATGCCGCAACGAGCGTGCGCCCGTCGCGCGGGAAGCGGCCGAGAATCGCGATCGCTTCGATATCCTTGAAGGTTCCGCTCGGGAGCCCTGCGCCGCGCTCGGGCCAGAATCCATTGACGGCGAGGCGGAGGTTCGGAGCGCGAAGATAGGCATTGAGTGTGTCGCTGCGCAGAATGACGGTGCCGAAATCGGTTTCGACCGGCTCGCGCAGCGGTAGCCACGCGCGATAGCGGAGCATTCCGTGCCTCGATCGATCGATTTGGAAATTGCGCTCGGCGTACTCCGTGCGAAGAAGGCTCCGCCCGTGCTCCCCCGAGCAATGCGTTATGGTTCCGTCGTCGATAATGCGACGCCCGCATGTCGGACAGAGCAATCGGTACGACGATTTTTCAAAAACCATTGCGAACCCCGACTTACGATTGAGAACGCGTCGAAGAGCAGTAGTTCGTGCCGGGAACCGGGCTCGGCGGGTGGGTTGAAAGGAGCGCGCAATGCATGACCAATTGATGAACGGTTTTCTTTTCGGAATCCTCTTTGCCGACGGGATTTCGAGCCTTGTCGACGCGGGCGCTTCTTCTCGGTGAGGTGTGGGCGGTGCGTATCTCACCCCGCGCCGTGCTTCGCCGAGAGTACCTCGGCCATACGCGGCGGAGCCGCCGTTCTACCGCGTATGGCCGAGAAGCGAGCGAGCTAGGCCCGTTGCAGAGCGTTAGACCGCATAGCGAAGCCGCTCGTTCTCGAGCTCGCGGCGCTGCGCGGCGAGCCCATTCCAGAAGATCGTAACGGCATCGAGCATCGCGATCCCGCCGGCGATGAAGCGTTCGGGAATGAAACAGCTACGCGAATAGGCGACACTGAGTTCGTCCTCCGTGTGTTGCGCGTGCAACTCTTCGAGTCGGTCGTGCCAGGTCCAAAAACCGAGTGGGAGGTCGGGGCGGCGCTGCGCGCGGATCTTGCGTAGCCCGGCGATCAGCGATTTCCAGAACCCGGCGTTCGCCCAATGTTCGATGGCGTACGAGGCTCCTAGCGCCGTCGAGATATCTTCCGATCCGTACCATTCGGTGAGCGAATCGCAGAAGCGCAAGGTACTCGGTGTACCCAAACGTCGCTTGCCGAGCTCGTGCCATTCCAATCCGAGGTGTTCGGCGAAATCGACGAGCCATTCATAGTGCGCGCCGTGGAAACGAAAGGTTCCGCCGTCGACCGATCCGTCGCTACCGAAGCTCACACCCAGTTCGTTCATCAAAATTTGCTTTCCCGAACGATAGGTACCGATATCGGGGGCATTGATGCATTTGCGCAGCTGTGCTTCGATAAACAGATGGCTGAAGACGGAGAACTGCACGGTAAACGCGCGCAGTTGTGCGTCGGTTGCCTCGCCGAGCGCAAACCATTGCGTGTAGGGATTCTCCAACAAGACGGCATGGCCGTGGATGCTGCGTTCGACTTCGTTACGGAAGCATTCGATCGGGGGAAGGGTTCTCATCATCGTGTCCTCGCGCAAGGTGATGGGTGATAAAAGAAAGCCGCCTCACCGGTAGATCGGTGAGGCGGCTGTACTCGTCTGCGGGTAGTGTTAGGGTTCGACGGGTATAGGCGGCTCGACCGATTCCGATGCGGAACGGTATTGATAGCTGCCGAATAGATACGCCGGTGCGAACATGGCGGCAACCTTAGCAGGTTTGTCGGTAAAAAACAAGAGGGTGCCGATACCGCAGGAGCGCACATCAGCGGCATGCCGGTTTCGTTGACGCCGTTTTCCGACGGATGGCTCGCGTTCCACCTCGGCCTCGTGCTCGGGCTCTCGCTTTTTTTCGGGCTTGCGTACGAAGAATTTTACGGAGACACGATCTCGCAGCGCCCCGGCGGCATTCGCACCTACCCGCTGCTCGCGCTTGCGGGAGCGCTGCTCTATCTGATCGACCCGCTTCATTTGGTCGCAACGATCGCCGGGCTCTTGGTGCTCGGCCTCTGGACGGCGGCCTCGATTCGCGAGGCGCTGCGGACGGTCGAATCGAGCCGCGCCGCCGATGGGCTCTACGTCACGTCGGCTGCCGCCGTGATCGCCTATCTCCTCGGGCCGGCGGCATTTGCCGTTCCACCCTGGCTGCTGATCGCCGTCGTCGTCGCCGCGGCGCTGCTGCTCTCGGCACGGACGACGCTACGCGAACTCGCGGCGAGATTCGGGCACACCGAGATGGTGACGGCGGCAAAATTTCTCGTGCTCTCGGGTGTCGTTCTGCCGTTGCTGCAAGGGCTTCCCGCGATTCCCGGCACGAGTCTTCGGCCCTTTAACATCTGGCTTGCGGTCGTCGCGGTTTCGGCGCTCTCCTACGCGAGTTATCTCGTCCAACGATACGTCACGTTCAAAGAAGGCACGCTCGTGCCGGCTTTGCTTGGCGGAATGTACTCTTCGACCGCGGCGACCGTCGCGCTCGCGCGCACCGCGGCGGAGACGGGCTTTACCGCGGTAAAGCCCG
>JAJXXM010000127.1 GCA_021781095.1 bacterium | reverse complement strand
CTTCAACGGGAGTCTAAATTGGAAATCGGTATCGATCTCGGCACGGCAAACGTGCTCGTCAACGTTAAAGGCAAAGGGATCGTCTTGCGCGAGCCGTCGGTTGTTGCCAAGGACATGAACACCGGCAAGGTGCTCGCAGTCGGCGAAGAGGCGCGCCAAATGCTCGGTAAGACGCCGGCACATATTCAAGCGATCCGCCCACTGCGCGACGGCGTTATTGCCGATTTTGAAGTCACCGAGGCGATGCTTTCGTATTTCATCAAAAAAGTGATGAAAGACCGTTCGTGGTTAAGTTCGCTTTTCGCACCGAAGCCGTTTGTGACGATTTGCGTTCCTGCCGAAATCACCAGCGTGGAAGAACGCGCGGTGAAAGATGCGGCGAAACTCGCCGGCGCACGCGCCGTTGAGATCGTCGAGGAACCGATGGCTGCGGCGATCGGGGCGGGGCTTCCGATCGACGGACCCTCGGGCAGCATGGTCGTCGATATCGGCGGCGGCACGACCGACGTCGCGGTGATCTCGCTGGGCGGGGTCGTCGTCTCGCAATCGTTGCGCGTCGCCGGAAATAAACTGGACGAAGCGATTACGCGCTATATCCGCCGCGTTCACAACCTCACGATCGGCGAACGGACCGCCGAAGAAATTAAAATCAAGGTCGGCTCCGCCTTCAAACTCGAACAGGAGTTGGCGATGGAGATTCGCGGGCGCGATCTCATCAACGGTCTGCCCAAGACCGTCAAAGTTACGAGCGAAGAAATTCGCGAGGCGCTCGGTGAGCCGATCGGCGCGATCGTTGAAGCGGTGAAGGGCGTTCTCGAAAAGACTCCGCCGGAACTCTCTGCCGATATCATCGATCGCGGCGTGATTCTTACCGGCGGCGGAGCGCTATTACGCGGGCTCGACCGCCTTCTCTCCGAGGTGACCGGCGTGCCGGCGATCATCGCCGAAGATCCGCTCTCCTGCGTTGCGCTCGGCACGGGGATGCGCATTCGCGTCTAGCGCGATGGCCGTTACACTCGATGCACGGACGATGCCGCGCGATCTCCTTATCGAGGAGGTCGCGCGCGTTATCTTTGCCGGGGGCACGATCATCTTTCCGCACGATACGAGTTATGGGCTCGCTTGCGATCCGCTGCGCCTCGATGCCGTCGATCGCGTTTATTTAGAGAAGCGGCGCCCCGATCACAAGCCGCTCACGTTGCATGTCGCCGGCGTCGCCGAGCTTCTCGAGTATGCACCCGGGAACGTCGTGGCGGCGACCGTTGCCAAACGGCTTCTCCCCGGCCCGGTGACGCTGCTCGTCGCGCGCCCATCATTCATCAGCGAAGAGATTACCGCGGGGCAGCCGACGCTGGGAATGCGGGTTCCCGACGAAGCGCTCGCGCGCGCCATCCTCGACCGCTGCGGGCCGCTAGCGATCAGTAGCGCGAATGCCAGCGGCGACCCACCCTATAGGGGGCGTGGCGGATCGGAACGGCTTCCAGCGGCCGATCTCATCGTCGAAAACGGGCCGACCCGTTACGACGGCGAAGCAGCAATTGTGGATTGTACGAGAGAGCGTCCGTTGGTGATACGTGAAGGAACGCTGAGTTTCGAACTTATCGAGGCCCGACTCGGTATGGCGGAGCGGCACGTCGTAAAGGCGCGCCGATGAGGTCGCTCGCGCGATTCGCGCCGTTGTTCGCGGCGGCGTTCGTTTTGCTCGCCGCTGCCAAACCCGCCGCGCATCCCACGGCGAGCCCTGCTGCAAAATCGCAGACGCAGTTTACGTTCGGCGAATGGAACATTCATACGGCGCTCGTCGACTTTAATTTAAAAACCAACGATTTTAGCGCTCCGCAACACGTTCTCGTGACGCGCGATGGAACCACCATCGATGCAGACCGCGCGAATGGAAACGCAAAAAGTGGGCAGGCAATGCTCTTTGGCCATGTTGTGTTGCATGACAAAAACGGAGATCTCGGTGGGCTGAGCAGCGCCAAAAAAGCCTCCGGGCGCGGCCCGGCGACCCTCACCGCCGATAAAATGACGATCGACGAGAAAACGCGCATCTATACCGCCGTGGGGCACATGCACTACACGCAAGCCGATACGACCGTCGACGCACAGAGCGGAAAACTCAACGACGTCACGCACGAACTCGATTTACACGGTAACGTGCACGTGCGACAGGGCGCGCGTTCCCTGATCGCCGACCACGTGATCTATAATACGATTACCGGACAGGCCCAGGCTGAGGGCAACGTCGTCCTTCGCTTCCCGAGCCAAATTCGTGAATCGGTTGCGACCCCCAAGCCGATCGTTATCAAGAACCCGAAGATCATCCATCGTTAGGGTGCTGAGTTAGCCGTTCAATGGAGCGCTCGCTCTTTGAGGAATCGATGTCGGGGAGCGTACCGCTCGCGGCACGGATGCGTCCGCGCACGCTTGACGAAATTCTCGGCCACGAAGAAGTGCTCGGCAGCGGAAGTCCGCTGCGCATCTCTCTCGACCGCGGTGCGTTACCCTCGCTCTTGCTCTGGGGCCCACCGGGAAGCGGAAAAACCACGATTGCGCGCGCGGTCGCCGCAACCGTCGGCGCGCATTTCGAACAAATTTCGGCAGTGAATGCGGGGCTCGCCGATGTGCGGCGGATCGTCGCCGACGCGCGCGAGCGCCGCGCGGTGGGGCGGAACACGCTGCTCTTTCTCGACGAGATCCATCGCTTTAATAAAGCGCAGCAAGACGCGCTCTTGCCTGATGTCGAAGAAGGTACGATCGCGTTGATCGGTGCGACGACCGAAAATCCGTCGTTCGAGGTGAATCCTGCGCTGCTCTCACGCCTCCGCGTCGTCGTGCTCGCGCCGCTCGACGAAGCGGCCATGCGGCGCATCATCGAGCGTGCCCTCTCCGATAGCGAGCGCGGACTCGGTGCGCAACATCTCGAGCTGTTGCCCGAAGCGCTCGCAGCATTGGTTGCGATGGCGAGCGGCGATGCGCGTTCGGCGCTCGGCGGTTTAGAGTTCGCGGCGAGTATCGCACCGGTGCACGAAGGTGTGCGGCGCATCGATCTCGAGAGCGTGCGCGCGGCGATGTTACACCGCGGAGCCCACGATAAGAGCGGCGATCGACACTTCGATACGATTAGCGCGTTTATTAAATCGATTCGGGGCAGCGATGCCGATGCGAGCATCTATTGGTTGGCGCGTCTGCTCGACGCCGGCGAGGACCCGCTCTTCGTTGCGCGACGCCTGGTGATTCTTGCCTCTGAAGATGTCGGTCTGGCCGATGCGGCGGCGCTTCCGTTGGCAATGGCCGCACAGCAAGCGGTGCATTTCGTCGGGATGCCGGAAGGCTATTACCCGCTCGCGCATGCAACGCTCTACCTTGCGCGAGCGCCGAAAAGCAATGCCGTCGGCCGCGCCTATTCCGCCGCGCTCGCCGACGTGACGCAGGGATCTCGCGATCCGGTGCCGCTCCACCTTCGGAACGCGCCGACCGGCCTGATGCGATCGTTAGGCTACGGGCGCGATTATATTTACACGCACGACGATCCTGAGAAACCGCAGGAGTTTCTGCCGGAGCGGTTGCACGGACGCCGCTATTTCGAG
>JAJXXM010000331.1 GCA_021781095.1 bacterium | reverse complement strand
CGATTGAATTCGGCGCCGATATCGTCGTCGCGTCGGCCACGAAATTTATCTGCGGACATGGCACCACCGTCGGCGGCATCGTCGTCGATGCCGGCCGCTTCGATTACGGCAGCGGTCGCTTTCCCTTGCTCTCCGAGGCAAGCCGCGGGTACCACGGAAAAGTCTTTACCGAAACCTTCGGCGAGTACGCATTCCTCATGCGGCTGCGCGCGGAGATCCTGCGCGACGTCGGCTCGCAACTCGGAGCGCACGATGCGTGGCTGCTCTTACAGGGACTCGAGACGCTTCCCATTCGGATGGAGCGACACATTGCCAACGCCGCGATCGTCGCGCGCCACCTCGAAGCGCATCCCGATATCGAATGGGTAAGCTATCCCGGGCTGCCCTCGCACCCCGACTTCGCACTCGCGACTCGCTATCTTCCGCGCGGCGCCGGATCGGTCTTTACCTTCGGCATTCGCGGGGGACGCGAGGCGGGGCGCAGATTCATCGATGCGCTCGAACTCTGGAGCCATCTCGCCAACGTCGGCGATGCGAAATCGCTCGTCATCCACCCGGCATCGACGACGCACTCGCAATTGAGTGACGACGAAATGCGCGCTGCAGGCGTCGCTCCCGAGACCGTTCGCCTCTCCGTGGGTCTCGAGGATTGCGACGATTTGCTTTGGGATATCGACCAGGCACTCGAAAAGGCCCACGCCGATCGTCGGGTGAGCGCATGATTCTCACCGAAGTCACAGAGCGCCGTGCGCTGCTCGCTCGCAGCACGACCATCGCGATGGTCGGCGCCTCGGGCGATCCTTTGCGCCCGAGTTACACCGTCTTCTCCTACCTACGCACCGAGAGCGCGTTCACCGTTACGCCGATCAATCCAAAGCTCGACGAGATCGACGGCATTCGCGCCTTTGCGTCGCTCGCCGACTACGCGCGCGCACACGGCGCGCCCGATATCGTCGACGTCTTTCGCAATCCCGCCTCCGTCCTCCCGATCGTCGACGAAAGCATCGCCATCGGAGCGAAGGCGATATGGTTTCAATACGGCGTCGTGAATGAAGCGGCGATCGCGCGCGCCGATGCAGCGGGGCTCGACGTCGTCGTCGACCGTTGCATCAAGGTCGAAATCGCGCGCTTTACCGGGGGGCTCGCGACGGCGGGGCTCAATAGCGGCATCATCTCCTCGCGTCGCGCGGGAACGCGATGAGTCGCGAGCGCGACGCCGCCGAACTCGACGAACGCATCCTCGGAACGATCGATGCCTGGCATCGGCACGGACGGAGCCCGAGCGATGCCGAGTTCGACGATCTCGCGCTCGCGATCTTCGCGTACCAACTTCGCTATAATCCCGCGTACGCCGCGTATTGCGCGGGATACGGCTTCTCACCAACCGCGTTGCCGACGACCTGGAGCGCGATCCCTCCGCTTCCGGCACGCGCGTACAAAGAAGCGGCGATCGCCGCATTTCCGATCGAGCGCGCCGACCTCGTCTTCGAGAGCAGCGGTACGACGCTCGGCGAACCGAGCCGACACTACATCGAAGATCGCCGGCTCTACGATGCCTCGCTCCTCGCGGGTTTCGAACGAGCGATGCTCCGGGATGGCGCGCGCCTGCGCTATGCGTTGCTCGTTCCCAATCCCGCGCAACGCCCGCACTCCTCGCTCGGCTACATGATGGGCCGCGTCGCCGTCGCCTTCGGCGACGGCGAGACCGGTTGGTATCTCGACGAAGATCGTTTGCTGGTGGACGCGTTTGTGGCCGATGCCGGCGACGCCTGCGATCGCGGGCAGCCGCTCTGCCTCGCGGCGACGGCGTTTTCGCTCTTCCATCTCGTCGAGACGCTCGAAGCGCGCGGCACGACGATGCGCCTACCTACGGGATCGCGGATTATGGAGACCGGCGGTTTTAAAGGGCGTACGCGCGTCGTCGCGCGCGAAGAACTCTACACGCGCGTCGAACGCGCGCTCGGCGTACCCTCCGAACACATCGTTGCCGAGTACGGGATGAGCGAGCTCTGCTCGCAGTATTACGACCTGCCGGGACCCGAACGAAGCGTCGCCGGCACGGCGTACCGCGTCAAATCCGCGCCGCCGTGGCTACGCACGCGGGTGCTCGACGAACGCGAACGCGACGTTCCGCCGGGGAGTGTCGGAGCGCTCGCGCACATCGATCTCGCCAACCGGAGTTCGTGCCTCGCGCTTCTCACCGAAGATCTCGGTGCGATTGTCGACGAGGGCCTGGTGCTTCTCGGGCGCGAGAGCGGAGCGCAATTGCGCGGCTGCTCGCTCGACGCCGAGGACCTCCGTCGATCGTGACCGCACTCTCCGCGGTGCCGCTCCGATCGATCGTGTCGGCGATCGGCGACGCCGCCGCCCGATGGTGCGACGCGGATTTTCCTCCGCGCGTCCGAGCGACGAGCGGCATCGTCGAACGAATGGGATACACCATTCCCGTCGTCGAGTACGCCCTCGATGCGCTCTTCGGCGCGATTCACCGCGATGCGCTCTTCGAAACGATCCGTCGCGAACTCGGCGATCTCGAGGGACTCGACGGGCCGACGGCGCGGATCTTCCCGCTCGGTCGCGTGGCGATTCTTTCGAGCCGTACGACGATCGGCGTCGCGATTCCGGCGATGTGCTTCGCGCTCGCAGCGAAGAACGACGTGCTGGTGAAGGATCGCGAAGATGCGCTCGTCGCGGCATTCGCGCGGACGCTCGCCGAGGAACTCGAAGGCTTCGCGGGGGCAATCGAGGTTGCGGCCTGGGATGGAGCGCACGATGGAGCGCGCTTGCACGACGTCGATACGATCGTCGTATTCGGAAACGACGAGACGATCGCTCGCGTCACCGCCGATCATGCCGGGCGCGCGCGCACCATCGGCTTCGGTTCGCGCACGAGTATCGGCTTTCTCGACGAAGCCATACAGCGCGACGATCGGGGGATGGACGCGGCGCTCGCGGGTGCGGCACGCGATGCGAGCCTCTACGAAGGCGAGGGGTGCATGAGCTTGCACGCGCTCTTTATCGAACGCAACCTCGCGCGAACGCCGCGCGAGGTCGCCGAGCGCTTCGCGCGGGCGATGGAGAGCGCCGCGACCGAATTCCCGGTCGGGCAGCGTTCGGCGGAGAGCCGGGCGGCGATGCTCCAAGCGCGCAATCTCGCCGCCTTTCGCGCCGCCGCCGGTCGCGGGGGGGCGTGGTGCGACGACGCGCTGAGCTACCTATTGCTCCTCGATCCGCCCGACCGCGAACCTCCGCCCTTCCTACCGCGAACCGTCGCACTGGTCCCGGTGGCCTCCTTCGAGGAGGTCGTCGGGTACGTCGAACGGTTCGCACTGCCGATTGAAACGCTCGGCATAACCGGAACCGGCCAGATCGATACGGAACGAGCAATGCGAATCGGCGCCGCCCGTATCGCCGCGCTCGGCGAGATGCAGCGGCCGCCGCTCCAAGCACATCATGGCGGGCGCCTTCGGATCGCCGAATACGTTCGCTTTCTCGACCACGACGGAGAGACGAAGTGAACGAGCCCCTCGAAAACGTGCGTGGCCCCGTCCCCGGGAAACGCAGCACCGAATTGCTCGCGCGGCTGCGCCTC
>JAJXXM010000377.1 GCA_021781095.1 bacterium | reverse complement strand
GATATCGAGCGCATCGGCACCATCGGCGTCATTCAGAAAATGCTGAAGGTGCCCGACGGTACGCTTCGCTGCATCGTTGCCGGGCAATCGGTCTTCCGCATAGAGCAGTTCACGCAAAGCGAACCGTACATGGTTGCCACGTACACCGAATTGCCGGACAAGACCGTTGAAAACGAAGCGCGCGTTGCGATGCATCGCAATCTTGCCGGGCTCTTCCAAAAGCTTCTTTCGTACTTGCCGCAGGCACCGCGCGAAATGGAGATGGAAGTTCAAAATATCACCGACTCCAACGTGCTTACCTATTTCGTGGCGTCGACCATGCGCCTTGAAACCGCGGAGCGCCAGGCGTTGCTCGAAGAACGCGACACCGCAAAGCGGATGCGTAAACTCACGATGTTGCTCACCAAAGAGTTGGAAGTCGTGGAGCTCGGGCACAAGATCCAGGGCGATATTCAGCGCGAGATGGACAAAAATCAGCGCGAATTCTATCTGCGTCAACAGTTACGCGCGATTCAAGAAGAGCTCGGAGAGATCGATCCGCAGCTCGCCGAGATCAACGAGTTAAAGAAGAAACTCGACGAAGCGAAGTTGCCGGAAGAGGCACTAAAAGCCGCCGAACGAGAACTCGACCGGCTCTCGAAGGTGCCGCAGGCGAGCCCCGAGTACAGCGTTATTCGTACGTATCTCGATTGGCTCGTCCAGTTGCCGTGGAATATCGAAACCACCGATGCGATCGATATTCGGAAAGCACGGGAAATTCTCGACGAGGACCACTACGATCTCGAGAAAATTAAGGATCGTATCGTCGAATATCTTGCCGTCGGCAAGCTCAAGAATCGCCTCAGCGGACCGATTCTCTGTTTCGTCGGCCCGCCGGGCGTCGGGAAAACTTCTTTAGGGCAATCGATCGCGCGCGCGATGGGGCGAAAATTCGTGCGCCTCTCGGTCGGCGGCGTTCGTGATGAAGCCGAGATTCGGGGCCACCGGCGCACCTACATCGGTGCGATGCCGGGCACGATCGTGCGCGCGATCCGCGATGCCGGAACGCGCAACCCCGTCATGATGATTGATGAAATCGACAAAGTCGGTTCTGATTTTCGCGGTGACCCGCAATCGGCGTTGCTCGAAGTGCTCGATCCCGAACAAAACAAGGGGTATCGCGACCACTATCTCGATCTGCCGTTCGATTTAAGCCAAGTACTCTTCGTGTGTACCGCGAATTCGCTCGACACGATCTCGCCGCCGTTGCGCGACCGCATGGAGATCATTCAGCTCTCGGGATATACGGAATTCGAAAAGCTGCAGATCGCCAAACGCTATCTGCTCAAGAAGCAGCGCCTCGCCAATGGAGTCAAGGAATCGCAGTCGCAGATCAACGACTTGGCACTGCGGGCGATCATCAACGACTACACGCGCGAGGCGGGCGTCCGCAATCTCGACCGCGAGATCGGCACCGTATTCCGCAAAATCGCGCGCAAGGTCGCGGAAAATTCACGCTATAAAACGCGCGTCAAACCGGAGAGTCTCGTCGAATATTTGAAGAAACCGCGTTTCTTCAACGAAGTGAAAAAACGTGTCGCCTCGATCGGCGTTGCGACCGGAATGGCATGGACGCCGGTCGGCGGCGATATTCTCTTCATCGAAACGCAAGTGATGCCCGGAAGCGGCAAAGTCGTTTTGACCGGACAGCTTGGTGATGTGATGAAAGAGAGCGCGCAGGCTGCCGTCTCATTCCTGCGTTCGCGCTCTTCGGAGCTCGGCCTCGCCGAAGATTTCTTTGCCAAGCACGACATCCATATCCACGTGCCGGCGGGCGCGACGCCGAAGGATGGACCATCGGCGGGTATCGCGCTGGTCACCTCGATTGCCTCGATGCTGACCGGAAACAAGGTCGATCCGAATCTCGCGATGACCGGAGAGATCACGCTCACCGGTCAGGTGCTACCGATCGGTGGATTAAAAGAGAAAGTCCTCGGCGCGCGGCGCGCGGGAATTTCGAAAGTGCTTCTGCCGAAGCGGAACGAGGTTGACCTCGACGATATCCCCGACGAAGTGCGGAAGCAGATGACCTTCGTATCGGTAGAAGAGCTCTCGGAAGTACTCGCGCACGCTCTGGGCAAACGCATTATCGCTCCGGTGCCGCTCGGTAACGAGAACCTCAAACGCAACGGTATCGTCGTTCCGATGCCCAAGCGCGGTGTCGGCAAGCGCTCGGCCGCGACTCGCGGACGCGCGAAGGTATCGCCGCGCCCGGCAACGCGGGCCTAACGTAAACGCGTGGCACGCATCGCCGGTGCGATGCTGTCGCCGAGAAGATGCGCGAGTTCGTGGGCCGGTGCGGTCTGGAGCTCGCGCATAAGCGCGCGCGAGTAGGTGCGATATTCGTGCAGCGCCCCAAGACGATCGTGAACGACGAGGTGTGAACGGATGAGTGTGCTCCACGCGCGTTCGTCGCACTCATCGAACGCAAGCGCCCGTCGCGCGAGGTGCATCGAACGCTCGATCTCTCCTTCGCGGAGCGCTCGATCGGCGAGCGTCGTCACCACTGCCTGGCGAAACTCCTCAAGGCGTCGGTATGTCGGCGCCAGCCATTCCGGAATCTCGTAGCGTGCGGCGGCATTCGTCGCGCTTTCGAGGCGCTCGGCAAGGTCGTCGTCGGAGTGTTGCTCCGGCGCATTCCAGCGCTCGCTGTACTCCCAGAGATCGACGCGGGCGCGCGAATCGTCGAGCCGGTACGAGTGGCCCTGCGTCGCCAAAAGATCGTCGCCGAGGCGTCGACGGATGCGGTGGAGCGCAACGTACAGCCGGTTCCTGGCGACCGACGCCGCGACGTGCGGCCAGAGCAACTCCATGAGGCCCTCGGAGCGGATGCCGCGCCGGTGAAGCGCGAGCGCAAGGAGCAATTCCCATTCGCCGGGCGTCAGAAAGAGTTGCTCCTCGCCGCGCACGGCATAGCCGGAGAGAAGTTGAAGATCGATTGCGGGCGCGTTCATCCTCAGAAGCCTATGCGCGCGTACTTACAAAACGGTCACAATCATTCGGGTTCGCCGAGATCGCAACAAATTTGTTCGAAGTGCGGCGAGGGATCGAGGCCCAGGCTTCGTTGCAGGGCTTGGCGGCAGTCGAGGTAGAGGCGCCGAGCGGCCGCGCGATCGTCGGCGGCGATAAGGGCGCGGATTGCCAGCAGGTAGCCGCTCTCGTCGCAGGGGTCGAGCCGCCGAAGATCGTCGGCGATGCCAAGCGGCGTCGAACGATCGCCGCGGGCCAACAGCGCCTCACCGAGTTGAAGCAACGCATCGCGCCGAAGGCTCTCCAACCAGAGTTCGGACTCGAGAAACCACTCGAGTCGGCGCAGCGTCGAGGGGATCGGAGCAACGACGAGCGGCCGAAGGCGCTGGAGTTCATCGAGGTTCTCGGTACGCGATGCCGTTCGCAGCTCGTCGATATCGGAACAGATCGCCGCGCCGAGCGAATATCGTCGCCGGGTGGCGACGATAGCATCGGATGGAAGCTTTTTCCGCAATCGCGAGATGGTCGTCTGCAGCGCGCTTGATGCCGCGCGCGTGTCGCGATCGGGCCAGATCGCGCTTGCG
>JAJXXM010000350.1 GCA_021781095.1 bacterium | reverse complement strand
TCGGCGCGACAACAGCTTTCGCCCCGAGCGCTGTCATCCCGAGTAGTGCGAAGCGCGTATCGAGGGAAGCGCGCAAGCGAGCCCGCCTCGATACGGGCGCTGAAGCGCCCTACTCGGCGTGACAAGGGCGCCCTACTCGGCGTGACAAGGGCGCGCTACTCGGCGAGACAAGGGCGCGCTACTCGGCGAGACAAGGGCGCGCTACTCGGCGCGCGAGCGGTCCTACTGGCTCTTGAGGGTATCGCGGAACAGGATGCCGCGGACCAGGCCGGCCTTATTCAACGCGATCTCTTCGTAGACGTACCCGTTGGAGCAGATCGCGCGAAACAGATGCGCGATTCCACCGCCGGGGAACGAACCGTCGCGCACGAGTCCAAGATAGACCAGATGATCGAGCGCACCGAGATGCCCGAGCTCGATCGAGGTCACCTTGACGCGATCCGGCGTCGCGGCAACCGCGAGCGGCCCGATATAGTGCGTGGGATCGATGCTGCCCAACTGCCACGCAAGAAACTCGCGGCGCGCCGCGGCGACGATTCGCGGGGCGGCGACCGGCGTCGGCGTTGGGGCCGGAGTCGGCGCCGGTGTCGGTTTCGCCGCGGCTCCGAGCGCGAAAAAGAGCGCGAAAACAACGGCGAGGCGCGCGTTTCGCATTATGGGTACCTCAAGAATGAGACAACGTCGTGCCCGGCGAGCGATGCGCGCCCGTTGAGCGCCTCGAGTTCGATGAGGAACGCAAACGCAACGATATCCGCTCCGAGGCGTTCGATCAGGCGTTTCGTCGCAGCGGCGGTACCGCCGGTTGCCAGCAAGTCGTCGACGACGACGACCCGATGCCCCGCAGCGAGCGCATCGGCATGAATTTCCAGCGAATTGGTGCCGTATTCGAGCGCGTACGATTCGGCAAGCTTACTAAACGGCAGCTTGCCGGGTTTGCGCACCGGAACGAACCCGGCCCCGATTGCATAGGCAAGCGGAGCTCCGAGCATATACCCGCGTGCTTCCACCCCGACGACGTAATCGATCTTCGCCGCGCGGAAACGCTCTACAAAGAGATCGATCGCTTCCTTAAAGCCTTTCGCATCGCCGAGTAACGGCGTAATGTCGCGAAAGAGGATGCCGGGAATGGGGAAATCGGGGATTGCCCGGATATATTCTTCGATACTCACGAGGCGCCGAGATTCGGTACCCGCCCGCAGAGGCCTTCGCTCGACGCGGCGCAAGCGAAAAGCTTACGTGGAGCGAAAGATCGACGAAATGCAAAGTAGCGAACGAGGCGCGGCACGTCGCTTCGCCCTGGCGCTGGTCGCGGCGCTCGCCGTCCATGCGATCTTCGCGAGCATCCTGCCCGGCCTCCCGTCGCTGCGCGCGCCCCGAACGTCGCCGCCAACACGCGTGCACATCTTGCACGTCGCGCGCGTCGCACCAACGCCCACGCCGAAGCCGAGCCCCGCACCGATCGCTCCCGTCCCATCGCAGGCGCTCCACCCGGTCGACCGGCACGTCAGCGGCGCCGAGGCGGCACCGAAGCGCGTGCATGCGGCAGGTGGAGCGAGCGTGACACCGCCGCCGATCGCGACGCCGGTCGCACCCGCGCCGCTCGCGTCGAGCGCCGGGCAGAGCGCGGGCGCCGGCAATCGCACCGGTCTCGGCAGCCTCGGTACCGGCGGCACCGGGAGCGGCGCCGCGACCTCGGGGAGCGGCAGCGGGGGGAGCGCGGCGGTGACGCCCTGCGGATTCGTCAATATCATCGCGCTCCAACGCGAACGCGTCGGTGAATACGTCCGCGTGCGCGTCGAGATCTCGGTGCGCCTGAGCGACGGGAGCGCGCAGATCGCACGGCTGGATTATCCGTTCCTCTATCCCAACGACATCGGCGATCCGTTCTCGCCGGAGCATCGGAACGATCCGAATTATCCGGTCACTTTTCAAACGCCGCCCCCGGAGTTGCGCGCGAACGAACCACCGCTGGTGCAATACGTGATCGCACACTCCACGCCCGATGGGTTCACCGTTCTCAAGCCCTGCCCGAAATAGCCGCGCGACGCTCTTGACACCGTCGCCCTCCGTCGCAAAGGGGCTCCGAATCACTCTACTCGTTTCGGAGGAGCTATGGACGGAGTCACCCTTCAGCCACGCGCCGTGCAATTCGGCATCTATCGCGACGGCGACAATAATCTCGACGGAAACCAATGCAACGTGTTGGCGCAAGCCGTCGCGGTGAGCAAACACGACGGCGCCGTGGGTTTTACGGTTCAAGACACGACCGCGCGTAACGGCGCGGCGTTACATACCAACAGCTATCAGATCGCCGACGGCCACGTGCGGGGGGTGCAGGTCGGCAAAGCCCACGACATGGCCGATCCGAAAAATCTCGCCGCCTTCGTCGCGCAGACGCTCGACGATGCTCGGAAAAGCGGCGCGAAACAGAGTTGGATCGAATTGGTCGACCACGGCGGCGGCGACGGCGGAGGCCTCGAAGCCGATAGCAAACACGCATTGATGTCGATGCCCGGTATCGCGTCGGCGATCGCCGAAGGCGAACGCCTCTATGCCGCCGCGCATCCCGAGGATGCGGGGCGCGGCATCGACGGCGTCGTCGCCAACCAATGTTTGATGTCGACGATGGGCTTTGCCGACGCGCTCGCCAAAGTCGGCGTGAAATATCTCGCCGCCTCTCCCGAAACGATGATCTCGCCGGGAACGCCGAGTACGGTCGCCGCGAGCATCGCCGATAACGTCGCCGATCCGGCGGCGATGGCGCGCGGCGTCGTGCGCGACGTCATGAAAGCCGACTATCGCATCGACGGCATGCCGTACGCGCCGGCCGCGGCGTACGACGTTCTCGATCTCGCTCCCGCGAAACTTGCAGCCGCGGATGGCGCGATTAAAACGCTCGACGATGCGCTCGTGCAAGGTGCTCGGAACGGCGAGCGCACGGCGATTCGCAGCGACGTCGCGCGCGAGGATGGAATGGTCCGTTTTCCGGGCTCCGACGGTCTTCCGTGGCATGCCGATCGTCCCGCGATTGCCACCTACGGCCGCATCGCCGCGGACGAGCGTCTCTCCGCCGAGATTCGTGCCGATGCAAGCACGGCGGAGAATGCCGTCGGAAATCTCGTTCTCGCCCATGCCGAATCGCATGCGTACGCACCGTTCGGAGGGAGCGACTATCGCGACGCCGTCGGCCCGACCGTGCATCTTCCGACCTCGCCCTCGCAGGTCGATCCGTGGGCACCGAAAGTCAGCGAGACGGCGAACGCGTTCTACCACGCAACCGACGAAGACCAACTCGCGGGCGTCCTTGCGTAGCGCATCTCGCCCGTGAAAACGCAAATCGCCGGTGGGTTCGACCACCGGCGACTCGCTCTCGCTCCTCGCGCAAGGAGGGATCTAGGGCTACGCTAGGGCGTAGCGGTTGGCACCGGCGACGTGCTCGGTGCTGCACTCGGCGACGCACTCGGCGATGCACTCGGCGACGCGCTCGGCGACGTACTCGGTGCTGCGCTCGGCGATGCACTCGGCGATGCACTCGGCGATGCACTCGGCGATGCGCTCGGCGATGCGCTCGGCGATGCGCTCGGCGAGGTCGACGGC
>JAJXXM010000214.1 GCA_021781095.1 bacterium | reverse complement strand
GCAGAAGCCGACCGCTGGTCATGTCGCGCAGGTCGGGCGCGATCTCCGCCAACGGCAGCAGATCGAAGATGCGTTCGGCGATATCGGGACGCACGTTTCCCTGCGCTACCGTAATATCGATATCGATCGCGCGCGCGGCGAGCGGTTCGTGCCCGGCGCGCCCTACGGAGCGTTCCACTCCGCCTGCGTAGAGAATAAAGTCGTCGATATCGAGCGGCCCACGAATCTCGGCAGCCACGTTTAAGAACGCCGGGCCCTGCGCGCCGTTCGCCGGCGCACTTTCGTAAAAACCGGAGAGCGCGAGCACCTCGACGCGCGTGCGGAGGCGCTGCAAGGCGCTGAGTATATTCGCCTGTCGGTCGCCGAGGTTCGAACCGAGACTGATGTGGAACTGGTACACGCTCTCTCGTTTCCGGCCCGCCCCATGCGTTCCCCGCAGCGCTTGCCAGGACACCGCTCTCCTTCGCGAAAAACAGCCGCCATGGCCGACCTCTCGACGAACGTAGCACTGATGCCCTTTCGCCTCGACCCCGTCCTGACGCCCGCAATATGGGGCGGGAGCGCACTCGTGCGCCTCTTCGGCAAGCATGGTGACCCAAACGAGCGGATCGGTGAGTCATGGGAGTGTTGGGAGGGAAGCCGCGTCGTCGATACCCCGCTCGCAGGAAGCACCCTGGCATCGCTCCGGGCGAGCCTGGGCGCGCGTCTGATGGGCACGCTCGACGTCGAGCGCGTCTTTCCGATTCTCACGAAATTTATCGACGCCCGCGATTGGCTCTCGGTTCAGGTGCATCCGACCGATGCATACGCCCAACGTGTCGAACGACAACCATTCGGCAAGACGGAGTGCTGGTACGTTTTGCATGCGGAGCCGAACGCGGAGATCGTTCTCGGGTGGACGCGCGATACGTCGCGCGAAGAATACGAACGACGCGTTGCGGATGGAACGCTCGGTGAGATTCTGCGCCGCGTACCGGTGAAGACCGGCGACACGTTTTACTTACCGTCGGGCACGCTCCATGCGATCGGCCCCGGTATCGTCGTCTATGAAACGCAGCAAACCAGCGATCTCACCTACCGCATCTTCGATTGGAATCGACTCGGCAACGATGGAAAACCGCGCGAGTTGCACGTCGCGAAGGCCGGTGATGTGCTCGATTATCGCGCCGGCACCACCGGAGCCCTCACGACGATCACCTATCCCTGGCAAGGCTGCTCGCGCACCGCACTGATCTCCGATGAAAACTTTACCGTCGAACGACTCGCGCTCGTCGGCGGTGCGACGACAACGCTGCTCACCGACGCCCTTCCGGCAATCGTCACCGCACTCGACGGCAGCCTCGAAATTGCCCACGAGAGCGGCGCGTTACGCCTCGCTCCCTATCAGAGTGCGCTGATTCCCGCAGAGCTCGATTCGGTAACCATCAGCAACAGCGATGCCACCGAATTTCTCTGCGTCGTCCCGACGCTCGCCGAACGCCTCGGTACGCGCATGCATCAAGCCGGCATCGTCGATCGCGCGATCGACGACTTTCTCACACAATTTTCCGGCAACAACTAGAGACGCAACGGAATGAACGTCGCACTTGCGCTCGCGCAGCGTTTCGGAACGCCGTTGGTGATCTACGACCTCGATAAACTCGACGCGTCGATCGCGCGCATCGTCGCGGCGGCAAAAACGTACGACATCGAAGTATCGTACGCCGGCAAAGCATTTCTCTGCGTCGCTTTTGCCCGCTACCTCCACGAGCGGGGGATCGGCATCGACGTCAGTTCGCTCGGCGAATTCGAAACCGCGCGCCGAGCCGATATTCCGTCGGAATCGCTCACCTTGCACGGGTGCATGAAGAGCGATGCCGAGATATCGCTCGTCGTCGATGGCTTCGTCGGCCGCTCGGTCGTCGACGGCTGCGAGGAACTCGCGCGCACGATCGAGCGATCCTCATCTCAACAACCCGCTCCGATCCTTCTCCGGCTCAACACCGGGGTCGCCGCTTCGACGCACGCCGCGATTCGCACCGCCGGAGAGGCGAGTAAATTCGGCATTACCGCGGATGCCGAACCGGAAGCGCTCGCACTTTTGCGCAACGCCGCAGGCCGCGTGCGTTTCCTCGGACTCCACGCGCACCTTGGATCGCAGATCGACGAGCGATCCGCGTTCATCGCTCACGCCCTGGCACTCGTCGATGCCGCCGCTCGCTTCGCCGAGGCCGGTTTCCCGGTCGGGAACCTGATTCTCGGCGGCGGATTCGTCGGCGATCCGGAGCCGATCTTAGCGGAATGTCTTCCCGCGATGCGCGAGCGCGCCTCGCAGCGAGGCATTCCTTTCCCTTCCATCGGCATCGAACCGGGGCGCGCGATCGCTGCAGCTGCGGGGATGACGATTCTGCGCATCGGTGCGGTAAAGCGTACGTCGCAAAAACGTATCGTAATCTGCGACGGCGGCCTCTACGAAAATCCACGCCCGGCACTCTATGGAGCGACGCATCCACTGCGCGTTCTTACGAACGCCGACGAAGCAACCGAACCGACGCTTCTTTGCGGACGGAGCTGCGAAAGTGACGAACTCGGCACCTACGACCTTCCGCGTTCGTTAGCGGCAGGTGATGCAATTGCACTTCTTGATACCGGAGCATACACGGTGAGCATGGCAAGTACGTATAACCGATTTGCGCGCCCCGCCGTCGTCGCCATGCGCGGTGACGATGCGGTCCTCTGGATGCGCGCCGAATCGCTCGATGAAACGGTTGCGCGCGATGTTCGGCCGTAGAACGCTCGGCGCATTCGCTCTTGCGCTAGCGCTCTTCGCACCGATCGCCTCCGCCGCCGCTACACCCGCGGCCTCGCCCCCGTCGGTACGTTTCTCCGCTGCGACGGTAGCGAATCTTCGCGTGCGCATCGCGGCGATTCTCCGCGCCGCTCGGAGCGGCGAGCTTCGCGGAGCGAACGTTGCATTTCTCGCGATCGACGCGAAACGCGGAACGTTGATCGATGCGGTGCATCCCGATGGCGATTTTATTCCCGCCTCGACGTTTAAGCTCGTCGTCGGTTCGGCAACTCTCGATCGTTTCGGCCCTGACGAACGCTTCGTTACGACGCTCTCGACCGACGGAGCGCGCGAGGGAACCGCCTTGCACGGAGACCTGATTCTCCGCGGCGGCGGCGACCCGACGCTCGATGGAAAGGCGCTGCGCGAGGCGGCGCGCGCGATCGCGCGAACGGGGATCACGCGCGTCGACGGCTCGCTCCTGCTCGACGACACCGCCTTCCGCTTCCCGAGCGAACTCTATCGCCCGGGATGGGCATGGGACGATCTCACCTACGGCTACGGCGCGCCGACCAGCGCGCTGTCGTTCGATGAAAACGCGCTGCATATCACCGTCGCGCCGGGGCCGCATCCGGGTTCGGCGGTGGCACTCTCGGTCTCGCCGGAGACACCATCGTTGCAGATCGACAACCGAGCGATCACCGGATCGAGCGAGGCGACGGACACGATCGATGCGATGCGTCCGTGGAACGACCCGAATGTCGTGCGAATCTTCGGCGTCATTCCTCAGGGTGCGAGTAGCCCCGATCGCTTTCGCGTCGCCGTCGAGAATCCGCAG
>JAJXXM010000036.1 GCA_021781095.1 bacterium | reverse complement strand
AATCTTCGCGACCGTGAACGAGCAAAACTTTGCGTGGTCCTACAAGTTCGATCGTTTTCAGTAATGACGGGTAGTCGGCGTGGTCGGAGAGCGCGAACGTCCGGTCGACTCCGTAGCGATAGCGCGCGCTGCGATCGATCGCCCAGCCGGTGAGCATAGCGGTGCGCGTGCGGCCTTCGTGCGGTTCCGCACTCGATCGCCCCGGCGGACGAATCTCGGCAAAGCCTTCGCTTGCATCGCCGTGCGCCTCGTCGGGCAACGCAACGCCGCACGCGCGATAGACCTCGGCGATCTTCGCGACCGCTGAGTGTACGCGGATCGGGATTCCCTCCGCACCGAGAATCGCCATCGCTTCCTGTGCCTTCCCGAGCGAGTAGGCGTAAAAGATCGGCGTTGCTCCGTCCTCCAGTGCCTCTCGCGCGAAATCGACGATCTCCGCTTCGACTTGTTCGCGCGGAGGAAAAATGTATTGCGGCGAGCCGAACGTGCATTCCATCACCAGAACGTCGGCGGGTTTGATCTCGGTCGGTTCGGCGGTTCGCGAGGCCGAGAGCTTGAAATCGCCGGAGTAAACGTGCCGCCCCGAAGAACCTTCGACGAGCAGTTGTGCGCTTCCGAGGACGTGGCCGGCGGCGAAGAGCGTAAGGCGATGTTCGCCGATCTCCCACGGTTCGTTGAAACGATGGGTTTCAAAAATGGTGCGCTTGCGCGAGCGGAAGCGCACCGCGCAGAGCGCCGCCGTCTCGGGGGTACAGATGACGACGTCGTGCTCGCGGGCATGGTCGGAATGAGCGTGGGAGACATAGCTGCGCTCGCGGCGCCGCGATGCATCGATCCAGAGATCGAGTGCCGGAAGGTAGAGACTTGCGTCGCGCTTGGCGAACATACGTAGAGAAGGCGCTTCGGTGCAACGCTCGTTCGTTCTTGCGCGTTGAAGGTGGAACAATGGCTCGTATCTATGACTCGATTGTCGATACATTCGGCAACACGCCACTCGTGCGGATCCCGCGGTTGAACGCCGCTCTGCCCGGAGAGGTTCTGGTAAAAGTCGAATCCTTTAATCCTGCGGGTTCAGTGAAGGATCGTATCGGCGTTGCGATGATCGAAGCGGCGGAGGCCGACGGTCGCCTGCGCCCCGGAATGGCAATCGTCGAGCCGACGAGCGGGAATACCGGCATCGCGCTCGCTTTTGTCGCAGCCGCAAAAGGCTATCCGATTCTCCTCGTTATGCCCGAGACGATGACGATCGAACGTCGCAATCTGCTCAAAGCCTACGGCGCGCAACTCGTGCTGACGCCGGGGAGCGAAGGCATCAAAGGCTCGATCGCACGCGCGGCGGCGGTTCGCGATAGTGCGCCGGAGCGCTACTTCATGCCGCAGCAATTTGAGAATCCGGCGAACCCGGAGATCCATTACCGAACGACCGCTGAAGAGATTTGGCGCGATACCGATGGGAGCGTCGATCTCTTCGTTGCCGCCGTCGGAACCGGCGGAACGCTCACCGGTGTCGGACGCCTCTTGAAGGAGCGGCGGCCGGGCGTGCGCGTCGTCGCGGTCGAGCCCGATGCCTCTCCGGTGCTCTCCGGCGGCGAACCCGGTTCGCATAAAATTCAAGGAACCGGTACGGGTTTTATCCCACCGATTCTCGACACCGCTATCTACGACGAGATCGTTCGTGTCACCGACGGTGAAGCGATCGCAATGGCGCGCCGCGCGGCGCGCGAAGAAGGGCTGCTCGTCGGTATTTCGGCGGGAGCGAATATCCACGCTGCGCTCGAAATTGCGGCGCGTCCGGAGATGCGCGGGAAGCGCATCGTTACCATCGGTTGCGACACCGGCGAGCGATACCTCAGCAATCCGGTCTACTCCGAACTCGCAGCGGTCGTTGTCGACGAACGCGTCGCGGCGGAGTCTCCGTAATTGAGCGCAGAAGAACTCGGCGGCGTTGCCGCTATCGAAGTCCGCCGCGGCGCATCGGTCGAGTCGTGGCATCGCATCGCGGCGTGCGCGCGCGATGCATCGGGGCGAACGCTTTTGGCGATGGGAGAGATCGATCGCCCGGTCTATCTCCGTTCCGCTGCGAAGCCGTTCATTGCCGCTACGGCGGTCGCGGCCGGCGTTCGCGAAGCATTCGGGTTGACGATGGAAGAGATCGCCGTGATGTCGGCCTCGCACAGCGGCGAACCGTTCCATGTCGCTGCGGTTCGTTCGATCCTGAAAAAAATCGATCTCGATGAGTCGGCGTTGCAATGTGGAACGCATCTTCCGCTCGACGAACGCAGCGCGCACGAATTGATTCGCGCAGGTCTCGCGCCGAGTTCGGTTCACGATAACTGCTCCGGAAAGCATGCGGGAATTCTCGCGTTGACGCGGCTGCTCGGTGCCGATGTCGCCGACTATCGTGAGGCCGGACACCCCGCGCAGCGGGCGATTCTCGATCTTTGCGCGCGGGCGTGCGATGACGATGCCGAACATTGGCCGATCGCCCTCGACGGGTGCGGCATTCCGGTCTTTGCGACGCCGCTGCGAAACGCAGCGCTCGCCTTCGCTCGATTCGCTACGTTGACGGGGCTTCCCGATCGCGAGTTGCAGGCGCTGCTGGTTGTCCGCGATGCGATGCTCTCGCACCCGGAATACGTCGCCGGCTCGGGGCAGTTCGATACGCGATTGATGGGCGCTGCGGGCGGCGCGCTCGCGTCGAAGGTCGGCGCGGAGGGTGTCTCGGGGGTCGCCTCGATGACTGCGGGATTGGGCTTCGCCCTCAAGGTCGTCGACGGCGCCTCGCGCGCGCGGCCGCCGGCGGTTCTTGCGGGATTGCGGGTGCTCGGTGCGCTGCCGCAGAGCGCTGAGGCAGAACTCACAGATCTCTCGGAGCCGATCGTTTATACTCGTAAGGGAGCGCGGGCCGGTGAGATACGCGCGCGCGAACAAGATTTTACGGAGGCACGTACGGGCTGAATTGACGAGTTATCTCGAGGCTCTCCAGGAGCGGGTATTGCTGTTCGACGGCGCCATGGGCACGCAGCTCATGGCGTTGGAGTTAACGGCGGCGGATTTCGGGGGCGAACGCCAACTGGGTTGCAACGAGGCCTTAGTGCTCTCGCGTCCGGAGCTCATTCGCTCGATTCACGAGCGCTATTTTGAGGCGGGCGCCGATGTCGTCGAAACCGATACTTTTACCGCATCGCGGCTCAAACTCGACGAGTTCGGCATCGGCGAGCATACCGTTGCGGTCAATCACGATGCAGCGCAACTCGCGCGCAAAGCAGCCGATGCCTATAGCACGCCGGGGCGTCGGCGATTCGTTGCCGGCTCGATGGGGCCGACGGGAATGCTCGTTTCATCGAGCGATCCTTCGCTTTCGAAAATCACCTTTGCCGAGCTCGCGGAGATCTATGGAGAGCAGGCACGCGCCCTCGTAGAAGGCGGCGTCGATCTCCTGCTGCTCGAGACGATGCAGGATCTCTTAGAGCTCAAAGCGGCGATCGTCGGCATCGGTCGTGTCTTTCGCGATGGAGTGCGCCGCGTTCCCATTCAAGCGCAACCGACGTTGATTACCGAAGGACGGATGTTGCTCGGTACCGATATCTCGGCGGTCTGCGCGG